>JAEWNB010000204.1 GCA_023392945.1 Bacteroidota bacterium | reverse complement strand
ATCATACCGTCATCACTACAGGTCCCTATAAAATTGTGCGACACCCGGGCTATCTTGGGATGTTATTTGGATCCACAGCATTACCTTTTGCATTGGGTTCGCTGCTTGCCTTTATCCCGCTCTCTTTGATGATGATTATAATTTTTGTCAGAACCTATTATGAAGACCACACTTTACAGAAAGAATTGCCCGGATACACTGAATATTGCAAAAAAGTAAAATACAGACTGATCCCGTTTATTTGGTAAAACCGTTGATTTCAGATTGAGAAAATTACAAAGAGAGAATAACCGATAAACCATGATATTAACCAGATTATATAAAGAATTTTTTAACAGCGAAAAAGCAGGCGGACTCATTTTAGTTATCCTGACCATTCTTTCACTTGTGCTGGCAAATTCCCCATGGCAGACAGACTATATTAATTTTTGGAACACCAACCTTGGCGGACATAGTATCGTTCATTGGATTAATGACGGACTCATGACCATTTTCTTTCTACTCATTGGCTTAGAACTGGAACGAGAAATTTATCAGGGAGAACTTTCTGACATTAAAAATGCATCATTACCCATCTTTGGGGCCATTGGGGGAATGGTTGTTCCGGCAGGGCTGTTTTTATTACTCAACTTCGGCTCTGATACCCAATCAGGTGCGGGTATCCCAATGGCGACAGATATTGCCTTTGCCATTGGAATATTATCCCTTTTAGGCAGTCGTGTGCCAAACTCTTTAAAAATATTTTTGACCGCTTTAGCGGTAATTGATGATTTGGGAGCTATTATCGTAATTGCTATTTTCTATACAACTTCCTTATCCTTTGCAAATTTATTCATTGCATTGGGTATTTTCGCATTACTTCTTATCCTGAATCGATTAAAAATTCACAACTTAATCCCCTATTTAATTGGCGGTGTTGCCATGTGGTATTTCATGTTACATTCCGGAGTTCATGCCACCATTACAGGAGTTTTGTTAGCATTTGCCATTCCATTTGGGAACGGCAGTGAAAAATCACCTTCCTATATTCTTCAACATTTCCTCCACAAGCCGGTTGCTTTCTTTATTCTCCCATTGTTTGCGATAGCCAATACCTGTATTGCACTCGGCGACAATTGGCTATCCGGTTTAGGAGAAACAAGCAGTCTGGGGATTATGATTGGACTTGTTGTCGGGAAACCTTTGGGTATATGTCTATTTGCGCTTATCGGGGTTGCCCTGGGACTTTGTACATTGCCAAAAGATTTGAAATGGAAAAATATCATTGGAGTTGGCTTCTTAGGCGGGATAGGTTTTACCATGTCAATTTTTATAACTCTTCTTGCATTTGATAATATAGAAATCATAAACAATTCAAAGATTGCTATTATATTTGCTTCCGTTATTACAGGTGCCATTGGATTTATGCTGCTCAAATTAACCTTAAAAAAAGAGATAGAAAGTAGTGAAACTAACGGCGACAACGATAAATAGCCGGAAAAGGTGTTGGAATAGGCAAGAAAAGTTTGATACAATATATATATATGTATCGCAAAGAATCGTGGTGAGAGAAAAGCATTATGATGAGAATAGAAAAAATAACAGAAAATAAGAAACAGTTTCTTGACCTGTTGTTATTGGCAGATGAACAGGAAAATATGATTGATAAGTATTTGCCGCAGGGGGATCTGTTTGCTTTATATGACGATGATTTGAATAGTGTTTGTGTGGTAGTGCCCATAGACAGCGAGACCTGCGAGCTGAAAAACATCGCCACCTACCAGCAATATCAAGGTAAGGGCTATGGGAGAGCTTTGATACAATTCATTTCCGATTTCTACCAAAGAGACTACAAAACCATGCTGGTCGGAACAGGCGAAACAGCCGGAATCTTATCCTTTTATGAAAGTTGCGGATTTAAAAAGTCTCATCGGTTAAAGAACTTTTTCACGGAGCATTACGACCACCCCATGTTCGATGGAGAGATACAGCTTATTGATATGATTTATCTTAAAAAGAATTTACAGGAATAGAAGATTATATTACACAAAACAGGTAACATTATGAAACAGTGGTACGAGACCTTATTCGAAAATTACGGCAATAAATACGACCGGGAAAATTTTGCACAAGGAACCATCGGCGAATGTGATTTTATTGAGAAAGAGATAAATCACAATAAAGCCTTAAAAATAATTGATATAGCATGCGGCACCGGTCGTCATTCCATTGAATTGACCAAGAGAGGATATTCCGTGACCGGTATTGATTTGTCTGATTCCTTACTTGAAAAAGCGAGAGAAAAGGCAAAACAAAATGGTTTGCAAATAGATTTTTTAAAACACGATGCCCGAAATTTGCCCTTTGACAAGCAATTTGATGTAGCCATCATGATGTGCGAAGGTGGTTTTCCTTTAATGGAAACAGATGAAATGAATTTTGAAATTCTCAGGAATGTTTCTAAGTCATTGAAAGAAAATGCAAAATTTATCTTCACCACCCTCAATGGACTGTTTCCCATATTTAATTCTATCGAAGAGTTTTGTGCTTCAACGGTCGATGAGGGGAATGCCACCTATCACAAGAACAACTTTGATTTAATGACATTCAGAGATTTCAACATAACCAAAGTTGAAGATGACCATGGCATTGTAAAAGAGCTCGAATGTAATGAACGATATTATATTCCGAGCGAAATCACCTGGTTGTTGAAATCCCTTGGATTCACCAAGGTTGAGATTTTCGGGGCAAAACTCGGAGCATTTTCGCGGGAAGATAAATTAACCACGGATGATTATGAAATGTTAGTCATTGCAGAAAGATAAAATGAAGGAACATAAAATACCAACTTTGTATTATTACCAAAATTGTTAAACGAAAAATGGAGTCAGGGAACCATTACAAAAACGGAGCAATACAAAAAAAGAGATTGGCGAAAAAAGCATCAAAACAGGAGAAATCTGTTTGATAAAATGTAAAAACTTTTATTTTTGCATTTTTTTAAAAATAAAAAGTAACTAAAACCCAAAGTAAGCTTTCTTATTAAGATTGTTAACCTGAGAAGTGGAGTCCGGAAACCACTAGAAAAACGGAGCGATACCGAAAAGCTATATGAGTAGGAAAATTTTAATTCTAATAAAATGAAAAAACAACTACACCAATTAGTTTTACTATTTACAGTATTATCCTGTAGCGGAATTTTAAACGCACAAACCGTAACGGATTACGAAGGAAATGTTTATAACACCGTAACCATTGGGACTCAAACTTGGATGTCAGACAATGTCAGATCCACCAAATATGCAGATGGCACCGATGTAAACCCTCAGTATATGAGCCCCTGCAATGGAGATAACAGTACCGTAACGGCATTGGGCTATTTATATACCTGGCCGGCAATGATGAAAGAGGCGACCACAGAAAGCGCACAAGGGATATGTCCCACCGGTTGGCATGTTCCCTCTCTTTCCGAATACAACATTCTGATCAATTACCTTGGAGGTTCAAGTGTTGCCGGGAAAAAGATGAAATCAACCAATCTGACTTATTGGGATGACATCACCTACAATGACAATTCCAGTGGATTCAATGCACATGGCGGCGGACATCAAAATAGCGATATCTATTTTTATTATAGGTCTCAGGCTAAATTTTGGACTTCCACTGAAGATGGAACTGACGCAAAAGAGATCCAAATACAAAGCTCCGGTCCTTATCTATTTAATTTATACGGTTCCTCTAAAACAGCTATTAAAAGTTCCTGCAGATGTGTAAAAAATAGCTCCTCAGATATTAACCTCTTAGATAACAATATTGAATTTAAAATCTATCCGAATCCAACCACCGGAATCGTAAACTTTAGTATAGAATCTAAAGATAAAACCGCTTTGGATTTGATTATTTACGACATTTTAGGTAAAGCAATATTCTCCGGTCAGATGCTACATAATCAACTCCAACTGGACATGAGCCACTACGGCAATGGAATCTATTTTTACCTCATAAAAAGTAATGATAAAATAGTATCGAAAGGAAAATTTAGTAAAGAATAGTCAAGCGATATTCTATTGACGAGAAAAAAACACATCTATGACAGCAGCAGCCTTAAAGCAAGAACTCTTTCAGATTTCAGATCCTCAAAAAGAGGCATTCCTACCCTATTTCTTTAAAACCGGCAAAGGGCAATACGGTGAAGGAGATAAATTTATCGGTGTGGTGGTGCCCAAACTTCGCGCCATGGTAAAGAAGTATAAGACATTAGAATTTAAAGAAATAGACGCGCTTCTTAATGACGAATATCACGAATGCAGAATGCTGGCACTCTTTTTTCTCGTCGATACATTTAAAAAATCGAAAGATGAAAAAGAGCAAGAAAAGATCTACCAATATTATATAAGTAAAGCTGACCGGATCAACAATTGGGATTTGGTTGACTTATCCTCCAAAGATATTGTCGGAGCTTTTCTATGGGATAAATCCCGAGAACCTCTCTATCAATTTGCCCGGACCAACCATCTGTGGCTACAAAGAATCAGCATCATCTCCACTTTATACTTTATCCAGCACAAATCTTACACCGACACCCTAGCAATTTCCAGGATACTGCTCCACCATCCCCACGATCTGATTCATAAAGCGGTGGGTTGGATGTTGAGAGAAGTGGGCAAACGAGATTTTGACACCCTGCTTCAATTTCTTCTTGAAGAATCCAGGTATAAAGTGATGCCCCGTACCATGTTGCGCTATTCCATAGAGCGCTTTCCGGAAAAGCTCAGACAGAAATTCCTGAAAGGTACCATTTGAAATGGCAGATTCTTTTGGTTGAAACCGGCATTCTTAATCGTTAAAAAAATTAAACATAGTATCTATAATTATATAATTTACTTCAAAAAATACTCTAATAGATTATTTTTTGTAAATTTGCGCTCCTGAAAATTAAATGAAAATAAAGCTATCATAAACTTTTAAATTATTAAAAATGAGTAATGTAAAGTATGTTTACACTTTTGGCGGAAAGAGTGCCGAAGGTAAAGCCGACATGAAAAATTTGTTAGGTGGCAAGGGTGCTAATCTTGCCGAAATGTGTCATCTCGGACTCCCTGTTCCGGCAGGTTTGACCATTACAACCGAATGTTGCACCGCTTATTATGCAAATAACTTGCAACTTCCTGCCACGTTAATGCCTGATGTATGGGCTGCCATGAAAAATGTTGAATCCATAATGGGACTTAAATATGATGATCCCGACAATCCGTTGCTGGTTTCTTGCCGCTCGGGTGCCCGCAGTTCAATGCCGGGAATGATGGATACCGTTTTAAATATTGGTCTTAGCTCCAAAACAATCCCCGGATTGATCAAGAAAACCAATAATCCCCGTTTTGTTTACGACTCCTACAGAAGACTTATCATGATGTATGCCGATGTCGTAATGGAAAAGTCAGAAGGTATTGAGTCCAAGGATGGAATAGGAATCCGCAAAGTTCTCGACGACATGCTCGACGAATATAAACATAACAAAGGATATAAATCAGACACCGAAATCACTGCCGAAGAATTGCTTCAGTTAGCCAATGCTTTTAAAGCCAAGGTTATGGAAGTACTTGGAACAGAATTTCCGGATGATGCCAAAGCTCAGTTAGAAGGCGGAATTAAAGCCGTTTTCAAAAGCTGGAACGGCAAAAAAGCCATCTCCTACCGTCGTATTGAAGGTATTCCCGATGATTGGGGAACTGCCGTTAATGTACAGGCAATGGTATTTGGAAATATGGGCGACAATTCCGCAACCGGTGTTGCCTTTACCCGTAACCCTGCCACCGGAGAAAATCAATTCTATGGCGAATGGCTGATCAATGCTCAGGGAGAAGATGTTGTTGCCGGTATTCGTACCCCGAATCCGTTGAATGACGATACTAAAAACGAACAAAACAAGCACTTGCACTCCATGCAGGAATTGATGCCCGGCACTTACAAAGAACTTTGCGATATTCGTACTATTCTTGAAAACAACTTCAGGGATATGCTTGATATTGAATTTACCATTCAGGAAGGCAAGCTCTTTATGTTACAATGCCGTGTCGGCAAACGTACCGGAGTTGCTGCTCTCACTATGGCACTTGATATGATGCACGAAAAGCTCATCACCGATAAAGATGTAGTGATGAGACTTACTCCTGCCCAAATGGATGAATTACTCCACCCCATTTTGGATTCCGTTGACGAAGCTAAAAATAAAGTTATTGCCAAAGGTCTTCCGGCAGGTCCCGGAGGCGCAGTAGGCAAAATTGCGCTGACAAGTGAAAAGGCAATGGAATATAACAAACTGCACATCAAGAACATTTTGGTTCGTGAAGAGACCAACCCGGAAGATGTTGAAGGAATGCGTGCTGCCAACGGTATTCTGACCGCTCGCGGTGGAATGACCTCTCATGCTGCCCTCGTTGCTCGCGGCTGGGGAAAATGTTGTATTGTAGGTTGTGAAGGCATCAAAATCAATCTCGCTAAGGGCGAAGTTGCCATTGATGGCAAAACTTATAAAGAAGGTGACGTGATCAGTCTCAACGGTTCTAAAGGATGGGTTTATGAAAACGCCATCAAGATGATTGATGCCACTGAAAATCCACGTTTCCAGGAATTCATGAAAATCGTGGACCAACATCGTACTATGGGTGTCCGCACCAATGCCGACACTCCGGAAGATGCACAAAACGCCATCAATTTCGGGGCTCAGGGAATCGGCCTATTCCGTATTGAACACATGTTCTACGGCAAAAACAGCGAAGCTCCTCTTGCAAAACTGAGAAATATGATTCTGGCATCCAATACCGAAGAGAGAATTGTTGCCTTGGATGAACTGGAACCATACATCCGCGAAGCTGCTAAAGGAACGCTGAAAGTGATGGATGGCAAACCGTTGACATTCCGTTTAATGGATCCCCCATTGCACGAATTTGTGCCTCAGACCGAAGAAAAACAACGCGAATTGGCTAAAGAAAAAGGAATGGCTTTTGAAGAAATCAAACGTCGTATTGACGCTCTTCATGAAGTAAACCCGATGATGGGTTTGCGTGGTGTCAGACTGGGAATTGTATATCCTGAAATTACCGAAACTCAATTCCGTGCTCTTTTTGAAGCTACTGCAGAATTGCTTAAAGAAGGTTTCCATCCTCAATTGGAAATCATGGTTCCTCTTACTATTTCTGTAAAAGAGCTTAAACATCAGAAAGTAATTTGTGACAAAGTTCATCAGGAAGTAGAAAAGAAATTTGGCGTAAAGGTAGATTATCTATACGGAACCATGATTGAAATTCCGCGTGCCACTTTGGTTGCCGATGAGATTGCTGAAGTTGCCGAATTTTTCTCTTTCGGTACCAATGACCTTACCCAGATGACTTTCGGATTCTCCCGCGATGATGTTAACGCTATTGTCAATACTTACGTTTCTGAAAAAATTATCCCTGCTGACCCGTTCAACACTTTAGACCAACACGGAGTGGGACAACTTGTAAACTTAGGTATTCAACTGGGAAGAACCAGCAGACCTAAACTAAAAGTCGGAGTTTGCGGCGAGCACGGTGGAGACCCTGCTTCCATAGAATTTTTCTATAAAGCCGGCATGAACTATGTTTCCTGCTCTCCTTTCCGCGTTCCGGTTGCACGTTTGGCTGCTGCTCAGGCTGAAATTAAAAATGCAAAATGCGACTGTGGCTGCTGCTAATCATAACTTGATATAGTTTACCAAAAAGGGAAGAGCAATATCTTCCCTTTTTTTATGCCTTATAATTATTCAGAAATAAACAGGAAAAAATAAAATGTAGTTTCTTTATTCCTAAAAAGCCGCAAGGTTCTAATATTTTTTATTTCTAAAACTATAATTAACAAGAATAATAGAATTTTGCTAATTATAAATAATAATTCTTATTTTTGAAAAAAAATTCCGCCATGAAAAAAACAGCTTTACTATTTATTTGTTTGTTATCTTTCATCGCACTTTCATTAGTATCGTGTGATAAAGACAATTTCAATTTTGATAAACTAAATTCAGTTGAGGCGACGGGAGAATGGGGAATTCCCCTTGTTAATGCCCAATACTCTGTTGAAGAGATCCTGAATCAGTTGAATAATGAGGAATACATTTCAACTGCCGAAGATGGCTCTATATTGTTCTCCTATAAAATAGAGAAGAATCAAATCATAAAAGCTGCTGATTTTCTTTCTTTTGATGACATTGCATTACAAAAAGACTTCCATTTTAATAACACCTCATTACCGGGAGCTACTGTCAGATTACCCTTTAGTCAGGAATTACAATTCGACAGCGAACAGGTTTTAATTCAAAATGCCCAAGTAAAATCAGGTCTCCTGACCATTGATGTAACAAACAATATTGATCAGGAATACTCTATTGAAATAACCTGCCCCAACATTCATAACTCATTAGGACAGGATTTTCACATTGTCGTTACCTCCTTAAATGTCAATACCTATCATCAGGTTTTTGACATTTCCAATTATTCAGTTACTCCCGAGGACTCAAATGGATTGTCAATCGATGGGGAGATATACTTTGTTACCGGTGCTGTTTCTCCTGTGGAAAACTATACCGTTCATTCAGCCATATCGATTTCCGATTTCTCCGTTAAATCCTTATATGGGAAACTTGCAGAATATTCCATAGACATCAATGAATCGGTTGACTTTAACCTGTTTTCGGATAACTATGGAGGTGATATCACTTTTTTTCATCCCAAATTAAAACTATATACCCGAAACTCCTTTCTGGTTACCGGTCGTTGTCAGGTTGACACTGCCCAATTTTCCGGAGGAGGAGAATCTTCGAGTCTACTTGCAACCTCTCCTGTCATCGTTAATATTCCCATCTCTCCTTTGTCCTTTCAGGAAGATGAAATTGAAGGAATTTCAGACATTCACCTTAAGACCACCTATGATAAATTCAAATTCAGTGGCAAGGCCACCATCAATCCAACAGGCTTTGATGCCGGCACCATTTATATTGATGAAAATTCCACCATCAGTTTGAAACTACTGGTTGAAATACCCTTAGAAATCAAGATCCAGGATGCCTTTTTCCGGGACACCATTGATTTCAAGTTAGACTCCATTCAAAACATTGACATTGTGGAAAGTGCCACTATCAGACTTGCTTTAACCAACACCCTCCCAATTAATCTTAATGCACAGGTACTTTTTTATGATTCCGTAAGCAACCATGTAGTAGATTCCCTTTTAGCCGACGAACAGCTTCTATACGGTTCCTTCAACGGCTATCCTGCTGCTGCAAATCCGATATATATAGAAATTACCAAAGAGAAATTTGAGAGGATACTCACCACGGACAAGATTATTCTCCGACTGAGAATCAACACCGGTAATAATCAGGTTTACCTGAACGCCTCGCAGTATGTCAAAGCTCTGATCGGGATAAAAGTCAAATACAACAGTTCCGGAATTAACCTAAGTGATCTTTAATAAAAGCAACTCTTTAAAAAACAGCCGCTATGAAAAAAATCGCATCAGCCATCATTATAATTCTATTTATCATTACAAAAATAGAAGCACAAGAGGTTATCACCCAGCATTTCATGCAATATAATCCTTATTCTACAACAGAAAACCCCGCTAATTTCACTCCGCTAAAGGGCTATTTTGGTTTTCCCGGGCTTTCTAACTTTGACTTAGCCATCACCAATACGGGATTTAAATACAACAAACTTTTCAAAACAGACTCTCAGGGGTACCCCACCACCGTTACTGCCAACAAGTTTGTCAATAGTTTAAGTAAATACGGCAATTGGTTAAACATGAATCTTAATGAAGAGATTCTGGGGTTTGGCTTCAGGGCAAAAAGACTATTTTTCTCTTTTAGTTATCGCATCAGGGTGGATGAGTATTTCAGATATTCAAAGGATCTTTTTGCTTTACCTGTCAACGGAAACATGAGCTACACCGGAGCGGACAATCCGGCAGACATAGACTTAAACTTAAATTTCACTGCCTATCAGGAATTCAGTTTAGGAATTCAGGCTGAGATCACCAAAAGAGTTTCCATCGGAATAAGACCTAAATTCCTGATTGGGATGGCAGCAATAAGAACCAATGAATTAAATGCCCAATTATATACGGATCCCGAGACTTATAATATGAATTTGCTATACAATGCCGATGTTGCCGTCATGGCTGCCCTTCCATTGTCGCTATCTGACAGTAATACCATACAGGTAAATACCGATAATATCATGCAAAACTGGCAATCCTTATTTGGAAACAGAGGATTTGCGTGTGATATCGGGGCATGGGTCAGGATTAATGAACATTTTGGTGTTGGAGCCTCTATGACCGATTGGGGCTTTATCAACTGGAAGACTCAGGGAGTCAGATTAACCGGCAAATTGGCTGATGGAGGTCAATATTACAGTGATGGAAGTTTTTATTTTTCAGGCTTCTCTGCGGATCAAATCAACAAATTAATTAATGATGATCAGTACAGGAGCAATTTATTGGATAGTCTGAAAGAGTATTTCCCATATCAAATCGAAGAATATACCACTACAACTTACTTAAATGCCAAATTTTCGGCAGAATTTTATTATCAGATTAATCCTAAACACCGTTTCACCGCATTTTTCCAAGGGAGAATGGTTCGGAACAATTTCTTTCACCGAATTACCTTTGCCTATAATGGACATTTTGGGAAAGTGTTGGATCTCTGTGGCACCTATTCCATTATGCCCGACAGTTATGCCAATTTCGGAATCGGACTGGGCCTGAGGCTTGGATTTGTCTATTTATATCTTGCCACCGACAACATATTGGGATATATTGCACCCTTAAACACAAGCAATGCTAATACGCAACTTGGAATTGTATTCAAATGGGGAAAAGCCAAACAGCTCGATTTAGCAAAAGAGAGTAAGAAAGAGTAATTGAAAGAAATTCACTGAACTACAAGATCATTATAAAATACATCAATATGATTACAACACATTTCACTTATCAGGACACCCTCCTTGGCATTAACGACAAGGATATCGAAAACAATTTGGACCAGCTCTATCAGGCTAACAAACAATTGAATGACAGAACCGGAAAAGGAAATGATTTCTTAGGATGGATTGATTTGCCTGAAAGTTATACGAAAGAGATGCTTCAAAAAATTAAAAAAACGGCTTCCTCTATTGCCAAACAGTCAGAAGTGGTAGTCGTTATCGGCATTGGAGGATCCTATTTAGGCACTCGGGCAGTCATTGAAGCCCTTCAACTTCCATTTCCGGAATACGCTTCCGGAACTCCCGAAATTGTCTATGCCGGCAACAATTTAAGTGAAGACTATTTGTACAGACTGGTAAAACTGCTTGACAAAAAAGAGTATTCCCTCATCGTCATTTCCAAGTCAGGAACAACCACAGAGCCCGCCATTGCCTTTAGAATATTAAAAGAGCATTGTGAAAAAAAATATGGTCAGGAGGAAGCGGTAAAACGGATCTTCGCCATCACCGACAGCTCCCGGGGAGCCTTAAAAAAACTGGCGACTGAAAAAGGATATACCACTTTTGACATCCCAGATGATGTCGGAGGACGCTATTCAGTATTGACTCCCGTAGGATTGCTGCCTATTGCAATAGCCGGTTTCAATATTGACAAATTACTTGCAGGGGCAGTTGAAATGAAAAAACATATTCAATACGAAAATGATTTTGAGGGGAATATTGCCATGCAGTACAGTTTAGTACGATATCTTCTTTATAGGAATAATAAGAAACTTGAGCTGATGGTTGCCTATGAGCCACGCCTCTTTTTCTTTACCGAATGGTTCAAACAGCTATTCGGTGAAAGCGAAGGAAAAGAGCATAAAGGGATTTTCCCCTGCGGTGCCATTTTCAGTACTGACCTCCATTCATTAGGACAATATATTCAGCAGGGCGAACGGCATCTCTTTGAGACCGTTATTTCTGTCGAAAATGCTCAAAAATCGATCGCTATTCCTTATGATGAAGAGAATACTGACAAACTCAATTATCTTGTTAAAAAATCGATTCAGGAAATCAATCAAATAGCGGAAAAAGGGACTCTAATGGCACACCTTGATGGCGGAGTTCCCAACTTCAGAATTATTATTCCTAAAATCGATGAAACAGCTATTGGGGAATTAATATACTTCTTTGAATATAGTTGTGCTCTAAGCGGTTATCTTCTGGGAGTTAATCCTTTTGATCAACCCGGAGTAGAGGCATACAAGCAGAACATGTTCTCTCTTTTAGGGAAAAACGATTAATAGAGTACTGCCACCTTTAGTCCTACAAAGTGATAAAAGAAGCTTTTTGAGCGGTTGGTTGAATATTGCGAGAAATCAGGTTCACCCGGAATAGCAACACTATACTTTAGCTTTGAGTTTTGCATTTTGTAATTGGCAAGCACCAAAAGGGCTACTTTATCATTGAGTTTAACATTAATTCCGAAGCCGGATTCCCCATACAAACCGGGGGTAGATCCTTGAATTACTCTTGTCATGGATTCCGGTTCAGGGGACATATACCACTTAAATGAATAGCCAATATTGGCATACCAATGAGGTGCAATTTTTTTATCGGTAAAATTGACACTAACATTAGCAAATAAAGGAATAAAAGCGGTATGTTTCCAGATATCCAGTCCTGTTCCAATTCCCGTAAAAATGTAACTATTAAACTGATAAGCCAGTATTTGCTGAATTCCGAAAACCGGAATTCGGTTTTGTAAACTACGCTCCTCAAAATTAAGATTACTTACTCCGGATGCAAAAGATAAAGAAGACTGATAGACAAATTTGCTGGTCTGTTTAGTTCCCCTTGGTTGTGCAAAACCGAGCATTATAATAGAGCAAAAGGCAATAGATAAGCAGATTATTTTAGTATATCTTTTCATGAGTTCTTCTTTTTTTTATTAATAATCATAACTTTAAAAAACACTTACTTAACATACAATAATTCGGAGGCAGCCTTTCTGGCAGAATCGGTAACCTTCTCGCCACTCATCAACTTGGCAATCTCCTCTACCCTCTCATTGTCCACAATTTGCCTGATATTGGTAAACGTTTTATCATGCACCACCTCTTTATATACATAATAGTGTAACATCCCTTTTGAAGCAATTTGTGGGAGGTGCGTAATAGCGAGCAATTGACGTTTTGCGGAAATATCCTTCATCAGATTGGCAACCTTAGCGGCAACTTCCCCTGATATACCGGTATCAATTTCATCAAAAATGACGGTCGGGAGCAGAGCAGATTCAGAAATAATCGACTTAATGGCAAGCATCAGTCGGGAGAGTTCCCCACCGGAAGCCACCTTCTCAATTTCCTCCGGCACAACACCTTTGTTTGCGGAGAACAAAAAGCTAACCTTATCCAGTCCGGTTGCAGTAAGATTAGCACCACTTTCAATTTCCACGATAAAGCGGGCATCTTTCATTCCGAGGAGGTGCAACGTAGCCACAATATCATTTTGGAGAGATTCCTTAGCAGCATGGCGAAGCGAAGAGAGTGATGAAGCCTTGGCAAAAGCAAGTTCATAACCCTCATCCATCTGCTGCTTCAATCTCACAATAGCCTCTTCATTATCATTATAGAGAGATAGTTTCTCCTCAATTTCGATTTTTTTATTCAAAAGCTCTTCAACACTATTCAGATGGTGTTTTTGTTGCATAAAATAGATAAAATCAAGTCTGAGTTGAAGTTGTTCCAGCTCTTCAGGATTTATTTCGACATTATTTTCTATTTTGGCAACATCATACGCGATATCCTTCAATTCAGTATAAAGGGCTTCCAATCTCAAAGAAATTGCCTCCACATCTGCATTAAACGGGGCAATTTCTAAACCATAATTTTTAACCTGTAGTAATTGCTGCAAAATATTGTTTTCCTGTTCAGAAAGTAACTGTGAAGAAGAGAACAATTTTGACTTAATCAAATCAGCATTTGACAAAGTTGCAATTTTCTTTTCAATTTCCTCTTGTTCACCGGCTACCAGGTTTGCTTTTTCAAATTCCGCAGCAAGATATTCCAGGTAATCTTTTTCCTGTTCTGCTTGATGTTGTTTCTCAACCAATTCTTTCCACTCCGACTCCAGGTGTCTGAATTGTGAAAGTAATTTCTTGTATTCCTTCAGATCAGCTTCTATTTTAGCATATTGATCCAACACATTCAATCGAAATTCACCATTATTAAGTAACAAATTCTGGTGTTGAGAATGGATATCCACCAATTTTACCGCTAATTCCTTCAGCGTTTGCAAATTGACAGGAGTATCATTAATAAAAGCTCTTGATTTTCCGGATTCGGTAATTTCACGACGAAGCGTAGTAATATCTTGATAATCTAAATCATTATCATTAAAAAAGGGTAATAAATCCAGATTTTGAATATCAAATTCTCCTTCTACAAAACATTTTTTAGATTTTTCGTAGAGTAAAGAAGCATCCGCTCTGTTGCCAAGAATAAGCGCAATAGCCCCCAATAAAATGGATTTCCCCGCACCGGTTTCCCCGGTAATAACGGTAAAACCATTATCAAAGTTAATATGTAAAGACCTTATTAACGCATAATTCTCTATGTGCAAATTACGTATCATTTCTATTTGGAAGAAACTTGATTAATTACATCATATCTTGAAGAATTAGCAGGATCCAACTGTTTCATCAAAGCAACTATCTGTGATTTCTCACTGGGAGTCCCTTCTTTAAAAATATTGACAATTTCATCAGCTTTGGCTTGCACTAATAATTGGATAAGTACAAGATTTGATTTTTGAGCATTGACTTGCTGAAGTGAACGAAGGCTTTCAAGAATGACAGAGCGCCCTGCATCCGGAGATTCGGACATCACATCCAATCCAAGACGATGGTAATTATATAAAAACTCATGCACTTTGCTGTATTGTCCATTGGTAAAATTCTCCATTATCCAATAGCGATTATTCTGGCCTGACTCAAAGGATTTCCAACCGGGTTCAACTGAATTCTGATTTAAGCTGACAATCGATTGACATTTATTAAAATAAGAGGCGCCTCCATTATATTCAAATGTATCGAAATCGACTGCCAAAAAGAGATTCAAATAAAAAGCAATGAGAGAAGTGAATTGTGATAGGTTCGTATTATCCGCATAATCAAGAGGAGCTCCTTCCGTATAGGTAAATTTTACATTCTTATCCTGAAAATTAAGCACCGTTGATTTATAATTGGTCTTATATACAGGTCTTTGCAATTGAATCGTCATAGTCCCTGTTACCACATCTCCGGATTCAGCATCCAAATTTATCATCAGACCACACTCAATACGCTCATTGGTTTTCAGATTGTACTGGCACCATTTTCTATCATTAATAAAACCATATAAGTCTTGTTGCAAAGTATTATAACGATTCCTGTTGGAGCTGGATAGCTTACTGGAGTTAACTGAAATCTGGCATTGAAAATCCTGGGCAGTCATTACCAAAGAGATAATAACAAGAATGGCAGTAATCAGAAATCGTTTCATAAGCAATAATTATAATTTAGTTTAAATATGCTGATTTATTTTATTGTAAATCAAATCTATAATATCCTTAGCCACTTCATTTTTATCTTTAATCTCCCCTTTTATAATCTCCCCATCTTTTGTAATCATCGTCACTTGGTTGGTTGTTGTTTTAAAACCGGCTTTAGGGTTTTTCAAAGAATTAAGAACGATAAGGTCAAGATGTTTATTATGTAATTTAGAAATGGCATTTTCAAGTTCATTTTCAGTTTCAAGGGCAAAGCCAACAATAAACTGACCCTGTTTTTTGCAGGAAGACAAACCGGAAAGAATATCAACCGTTTTAATCATTTCAAGTGTAATAGTCGGATCATTCTTCTTAATCTTCTCGGGAGCAATAGTTTTGGGTTTATAATCCGCTACAGCTGCAGCCATAATGATGATATCGGACGTTTCAGATTCTGCCATACAGGCATCCAGCATATCAGCGGCGCTCATCACATCAACACGACGAATAGCGCTATTATTGACATTCAAATGAGTAGGTCCCGACACCAACGTGACATCAGCCCCTTCCTCAGAAAAAGCATTTGCAAGAGCAAATCCCATCAATCCAGAAGAGTGATTTCCCACATAACGGACAGGGTCAATAGCTTCGTAAGTAGGGCCGGCAGAAACCAGCACCTTTTTTCCATTAAACCTATAGGACGAAGTGAAATAGTTCCCCACAATCTCAAAAATACGATCAGGTTCTTCCATACGACCTTTAGCTTCTGTACCGCATGCCAAATGTCCGATTGTAGGATCAATCAGAAAACAGCCTCTTGATTTTAGTTTTTGAATATTAATCTGAACAGCTTCATTTTCAAACATATTATTATTCATTGCGGGGGCAATAAACAACGGTTTTTTAACAGCCAGTAAAAAGGAAGAGAGTGCGTCATCGGCTATTCCGTTAGCAAATTTCCCAATAATATTAGCGGTTGCAGGGGCAAGAACAACAACATCAGCCCAATCTGCAAGAGCAATATGAGAAACTTCCCATTCATCGGGAGACTCAAAAGTATTGACATACAGTTTATTTTGAGACAAAGTCTCAATAGTCAGACGAGTAACAAATTCAAGAGCATTTTGAGTGGCCACCACTTTCACCTCACAACCAGCGTTTTTAAACAATCTGATAAGGGAAAGCGATTTATAAGCCGCAATTCCGCCGGAGATGGCGATAACAATATTTTTATTTTTCAGGGATAACATTATCTTCTATCTCCGTTTCCGGATCTTTATAATAAATCTGACCATTGGCAAATTCATTAGTAGCTAAAATGGTAGGTTTAGGCAACTGTTCAAAAAATTTAGCCAATTCTATCTGTTCACGGTTTTCAAAAACTTCTTCAAGAGTATCTGTAACAGTAACAAAATCTTGTGATTTTTCACTAAACTCATCCTTTAAATCCATTGAAATCTGATTTGCTCTTTTTGACATAATCACAACAGATTTATAGATATTTCCTGTTTTAGTGTCAAACTCACTTGGATTTCTTGTTATAGATAAATTGCTAATTTTCAATTTTTTGTAATCTGTACTTTTCATATTATCTCCTATTTTGTAACTTTATATTTTTTTAAATTTTTACTGGCTTGATCAACATATTCCTTGGCCAATTCAATAAATGGTGAATCGACGTAATTCAACCGCAAATTCTCATAGGCATCAAGACATGCCTGATATCTTTCCACTTTTTTTGAATCAACGCTTTTTTTAGCAAACTCCAAATTATTCTTTATCAAGACAAACAAAGCTTCCGGAGCATATTTTGAATAGGAATAGTCTTTCATAAAATTACGGCATGCAATTTGGGCTGCTTGATAATGGTCGGTATTGTAATATAATTTGATAATTTCAAAATCTTTCAAAGCAAGTTTATCTCGCAACTCATCCAGAAGTTTATTACATTCTTCAGCATATTTACTATTAGGATAAATCTGCGTGAACAAATCAATTTCCTCAATAGCATATTTTGTTTCAAATTGATCAAGGCTGTAATAAGGCGACAAGTTATATATTGCCTTTACACATTTAAAATAAGCATCTTCCGTTCTTTGAGTCCCGGGGAAACGACGGGTATAATCCTTAAAATGGAAAGCTGCCATTTCATAATTCTTATTTTGATAATAACAATCTGCAAAAAGAAAAAGAATTGAGTCAGCAGAGGTAGTTCCGATTGATAAAGGATAAAGTTCTTCAAATATATGGGCTGCAGAAAGAAATTGTCCGTTATTATAGAATTTTATAGCCTTTTGATAATTCATATCAAAAGTTTCAAAGGTCACTTTTCCTTTAGATGATGGCTCCTTTTTTTTCTTTTCTTCCTTAGATTTTTTAGGTGACGGAATGGAATCATCAGGAGCAATATAATTACCTTCACTTATACCAATAGAGGATAAATGGTTTATATTATTAGAAGAATTAGAAACTTTCTGCTCTGCATATCCATTTAAAAAAATGAATAAGAAGCTAACTAGTAAGACTTTACGCACAGTATTGCCCATTTTTTTTTATTCTGCAAATGTATAAAAAAAATCTTTTCAATTGTAATAATGCGAAACATAATGATTTATTGTATTTTTGCAGAAAAAATTGCAATATTTATTCTCCAAAATATACTATGTCTTGGTTTAAGAAGAATCCCAAAAACTACCGCACAGTCTCGCTCTCTGCATTGACATGGCAGAAATTCAAAAAGGAGAAACAGGGCATTATATCGTTATTATTTATTTTATTGGTGATCATCATTTCCATATTAGGCTATTTGATTACACCCGACGATACTCCATACTGTAATCATCAGCAACTCGAAATTTCACTCAAAAAACCGGGATTCAAGGTTAACATGCTGAATGTCAAAAAGCATTATGACAATGAGGAAAATGGATTTTTTAAGAAAATGTTATTCGGACAGCCGGCACTTTACCAGACAATTCCTATAGATACTTTTTTTTACAGGCAGGATTCTATAGTGGTCAAGCTATTTGAACAAGAAGGGAAATATAGTGAAGTAGCCTATTCAGTGACCGATTTAAAACCGGATGAACCGATAATCCAGAAGAAATTCATTTTAGGCACTGACAGATATGGCCGGGACGTTCTCAGTCAACTTATGCTTGGAAGTCGGATCAGTTTGGTCGTAGGTTTTATTTCCGTATTGATTGCCCTTCTTATTGGCATCACGATCGGTTCTATTGCAGGTTTCTTTCGTGGCAAAATAGATGATGTCCTGATGTATATCATCAACGTTGTGTGGTCCATCCCGACAGTGCTGTTGGTCATTGCCATTAGTTTTGCTTTAGGGAAAGGTTTTTGGCAGATATTTATTGCCATCGGGCTCACCATGTGGGTAGATATTGCCCGTATTGTCAGGGGGCAAGTGATGAGCATCCGCGAACAAGAATATATTGAAGCAGGAAAAGCATTGGGATATAACAATTTTCATCTTATTTTCCATCATATTCTTCCCAATATTTTAGGAACGGTAATTGTAATTTCGGCATCTAATTTCTCGTCAGCCATATTACTTGAGGCAGGGCTCAGTTTCTTGGGTATCGGAGTTCAGCCCCCTACTCCATCATGGGGAATGATGATGAAAGAGAATTATGCCTATATTGTTCTGGACAATGCCTATCTTGCCATTGTTCCGGGAGTTGCCATCATGCTGTTAGTTCTATCTTTCATGCTGATTGGCAATGCATTAAGAAATGCTATGGACGTTAAAGGATAAGGATAATTTTTTCCTTAGTTTGGGTTCATTATTTTGTAATTTAAACCAAAAAAAATTCTATTTTTGTGGCATCGAAAAATAGAATTACTAATTTAATATCACTATTTATGGAAGAAAAAAATGTCCCATTGGAAGAGAATGAAATTAAATTGCCTGAAAATGCCTATTCAGAACTCAAGGAAAATGAACATTACAAGCCTATTTTACTTAGCGACCGCAACTATCCTGAAGTAAATGGATGGACCGTTTTCTGGGGAATTATCATGGCGATTATTTTTTCAGCTGCCACTGCCTATTCCGGATTACGTTTTGGCCAGGTATTTGAAGCTGCCATTCCCATTGCCATCATTGCAGTAGGAATCTCGACCATTGCAAAGCGCAAGAGCGCCTTATCGGAAAATGTCATCATTCAGTCAATCGGAGCGAGCTCAGGAGTTATTGTTGCCGGTGCCATATTCACCTTGCCGGCAATATACATCATTAAGGAAACCTCCCCGGAAATTGCCAATTCTATCAATGTCAACTTCTGGCAGATTTTTCTTTCTTCACTATTCGGAGGCTTTTTAGGGATTCTTTTTCTAATTCCTTTCAGAAAATATTTTGTATCTGACATGCATGGTCAATATCCATTTCCTGAAGCTACCGCCACCACAGAGATTATCGTTTCGGGAGCTAAAGGCGGAAGTCAGGCAAGACTACTTCTTATCAGTGGAGCCATTGGAGGATTGTATGATTTCTTAATGACTACTTTTCATTTTTGGGGAGAAACCATTACAACGCGTATGTCGGCTTTCGGAGAAAGAATCGCAATGGATTATAAATTTGTTTTTAAAATGAATGCCGGCTCCATTTTATTAGGAACCGGTTTTCTTATCGGATTAAAATATGCGACCATTATCTGTGCCGGTTCCCTTTTGTCATGGTGGTTTATTGTTCCTTTACTTGGACAATACGGGGCTATGCCCGACGGAACCCTTATGAGCACCCTGGATCCTGATTTTATTTTCAAAAACTTTGTCAGATACATTGGTATTGGCGGTATTGCGATGGCAGGTATCATCGGAGTGGTGAAATCAGCCGGTGTTATTAAAGACTCTGTAGGAATCGTTTTCAAAAGCAGTAAGAGCAGCCAGAGTGACGTACCTGTTAAAGTTCTCAGAACACAGCGTGACATCCCCATGAAGATTATTCTCCTTGGATTTGTTGCCGTAATCATTTTGCTCTCCGTATTTTTTATTTTTGGATTGCAGCTATCTTTCGCCAAAGTGTTGGTTGCCATTATTATTGTCTTTTTATTTGCCTTTTTGTTCACTACTGTTGCTGCAACTGCAATTGCCACTGTAGGAACTAATCCTGTTTCCGGAATGACCATGATGACGCTGATATTATCATCCTTTATTTTATCGGCAGTTGGTTTACAGGGCGGCACCGGAATCATAACCTCTTTGGTTGTGGGTGGGGTTGTTTGTTCTGCACTTGCAATGGCAGGGGGTTTTGTAACCGACCTTAAGATTGGTTACTGGATCGGAACATCTCCCTTTAAACAGGAATCCTTAAAATTTGTCGGAACATTGGTTTCTGCCCTGACCGTTGGGGCCGTTATCATGTTGCTTTCCGAAACCTATGGGTACAGCGGTGAAGGGGCCTTGGTTGCCCCTCAGGCAAATGCCATGGCTGCTATCATTAAGCCTCTCATGTTTGGAGGAGAAACCCCCTGGATGCTCTATATTATTGGGGCGATTTTAGCCGTAGTTCTCGACAGAATAGGCATTCCGGCTCTGGCATTTTCTCTTGGAATGTTCTTACCGCTTGACTTAAACATTCCATTATTGATGGGTGGTCTTATTGCCTGGTTCATCAGTAACAGAAGTAAAGATGCCGCAATCAATAAAACCAGAAAAGAAAAAGGAACCTTATTGGCTTCCGGATTGATGGCAGGAGGTGCCATTATGGGAGTGGTAAGTGCCATCATGAAATATGCCGGCTTTGAATTTGCAATCGAAGGCTGGGATGGATCTCCTCTTTTCAAAATTCTCACTATTGTAATGTATATTGGCTTGTGTACTTATTTAATATTGCATTCAAGAGTTAAAAAAGAAAATATTGCTTAGATAAAAGAAATTAACAAAACATATAACCTTAAAAGAAATATTATGCATATAGCAGTCGCAGGAAATATCGGTTCAGGAAAAACAACCTTAACCGGCATGTTGGCAAAACATTTTGGCTGGGAACCCATGTATGAAAGTGTTGAAAACAATCCTTACCTTTCAAGTTTTTACGAAGATATGCAGCGGTGGTCTTTCAACCTGCAGGTTTATTTTTTAAATAATCGTTTTCGTCAGGTTATTGAAATCAGGAAGAAGAAGAAAGATATTATTCAGGACAGGACCATTTATGAAGATGCTTATATCTTTGCCCCGAATTTACATTCAATGGGACTCATGCCCACCCGCGACTTTGAGAACTACTCCTCCCTGTTTGAATTAATGGCCCAATTCATCCAATTTCCCGACCTGCTAATTTATCTGAGAGCTGATACTTCCACACTGGTTGAACAAATCCAGAAGAGAGGCAGGGAATATGAAAACTCCATCAGAATTGACTATCTGCAACATCTCAATGAAAGGTATGAAGAATGGATTCTCAAATATGAGAAACAGTTGGAAGAATCGGGAGTTGGGAAATTGCTGATCATTGATGTCAATACCATTAAATTTGGCGAAAAAGCTGAAGATTTCGGGATTGTCATTGATAAAATTAACGCAGAACTATTCGGTCTTTTTAAATAATTGATTCAAAAAAAATACAAAATGAAATTTACAGGTATAATTCCCGCCCGCTACGCTTCCACCAGATTTCCGGGGAAGCCATTGGCAATAATTGGAAATATTCCTATGATACAGCACGTTTACAATCGTTGTATCGAATCACGCCTGGACGATGTTGTCATCGCCACTGACGATCCCAGAATTGAAAAGACAGTATTGGATTTTGGAGGAAAAGTGGTCATGACCTCCCCATCCCACCCTTCCGGGACTGACAGATGCGGGGAAGCTGCTGCCAAAATCAAACTCTCCGATGATGATGTCATTGTCAATATCCAAGGTGATGAGCCCTTTATCCGTCCACAAGAGATTAATCTGCTTATTGATAAATTTAGTGAACCATCCATTGAAATTGCTACTCTTGTTAAAAAACTGGACGGGAAAAGGGATATTAAAAATCCTAATGTTGTAAAAGTGGTCTTTTCAAATCACTCAAAAGCACTCTATTTCAGTAGGTTTTTAATTCCTTTTAACAGGACTCCCGATGAAAATCAAAGTGTCAATTATTATAAACATGTTGGCATATATGCATACAAATATAACATCCTCAAGCAATTAATAAAGCTCTCTCCTTCTCCGCTTGAAAAAAGCGAAAAGCTGGAACAGCTAAGATGGCTTGAAAATGATTTCTCCATTTATGTTTCCCTATGCAACTACGACAGCCTCTCCATTGATACTCCCGAAGATTTAATTAAAGCCAACGAATTTATTAAGAATTTGGATAGCCTGACATAACACACTCTATTTCGAATCATTAATCTGAAAAAACTTCAACATCATGATCATCCAAACCATCATCGAAATTCTAAAAACAGAAGAGTCTGTTTTCATCAACGATCTTGGACAATTTTCTAAACACTTTGTATCTGCACAACTTACAGATGGGATGCTTTATCCTCCGCAATACCTCGTTAAGTTTAATCCCAATAGTGATGGCAACGGATTTGCCTTTACTCTGAAATTGTCTGAGAAATTACAAAAAAGAATTCCTGAAGCAGATGGTGAAGTTAAACAATGGGTTGAGAAATTAAAAGCAGCAGTTTTAAACAATAAAAGTGTCTCTTTTCAAAACTTTGGAACTTTTTATTTAAACAGCAAAGGGGAACTTGGTTTTGATTCTACCAATATTGTTGAGCTGAACAGTGAATACGAAGGGATGGAACCTATTGAAATAAAAGCTCTCGAAAAAGAAGAGGTTGTTCCCGAAACTGTATCCTCCGGGGAACAAATAAAGGAAGATGTTGCAGAGACTATTTCGGATAATATCCAACCCTCACCGGCTCCTGCTCCGGAAATTCCTGAAGTTAAGAATGTTGCTGTTGCCGCTGAAACTTCGGATGAAACTAAGATTATGGATGAGGAGAAAGAGAAAACTCTTGCTGAACCCAATGTTTCTGAAGGCGAATCAGAAGCCGAAACATCAATTCCTCAAGATAATATTTCTGTTGAAAAGGAATCTAAACCAAAAAAGAAGAATCGTAAGGTAGCCATTATCCTGACCATCATTTTGGTTATTCTCCTTGGATTAGGAGCTATTGGCTATTTCTATTGGGTTCCAATTGAGTTGACTGTTAAAGATATTATGCACCAATACTTCAGCAAAGAGCCTATTCAGACAGAAAAAGTCACCGAAGGTTCTTCTGAATTTGATATTTTTAATCAACTAAACGAAAATGGGTGTTGTAATAAAGAGGTCATTGTAATTCCTTTCCTTCCTGGTTATGAACAGGATAGTGATACTTCTGCCGTTGAAAAGGAAACCCTTTCAGCCGGAGAAGTAAATTCTTCAGAGGAAGCGCCTGTTCTGTCTCCCTCCACAACCGAATTCTCCAAAACACTCTTCCAAAAAGGAAAATACTATGTGATTGCAGGTAGTTTTATTTCTGAAAAGGATGCGGCTCTTCATATCAAAGAGAGATCGTTACAGCATCTAAACCCGATTTTGCTTTATCAAGATGGCAATAACAGAATAAGAGTTTGTGTTGGAATCTATAATAGTGAGCAGGAAGCTAATGACTTTGTAAATAAGATAAACAGAAATTACTGGGTATTAAAATAAGTAAATAAATCATTTTTAGTTAGCAATAATTTATTCACCGAAATTAATCCCTATAAAACATTAACCTAAAATATATAATTATGAAAAGAGCATTGATTAGCGTAAGCGACAAGACCAATCTGATTCCCTTTGTCAAGGAATTAATTGCTCTCAATTTTGAAATAATATCCACCGGTGGAACAAAAAAATTATTGGAAGAAGCCGGACTACGAATTTTGGGAATAAGTGAAATAACAGGATTTCCCGAAATCATGGACGGGCGGGTTAAAACGCTCCATCCTAAGGTTCATGGGGGATTGCTCTCTGTCAGGACCAATGCCAAACATATTGAAGAGATGAAAGAGAACGGCATTGAATTTATTGATATGGTGGTGGTCAATTTATACCCATTTAAGCAAACTATTGAAAAAGAAGGAGTTTGTTTTACCGAAGCTATTGAAAATATTGATATCGGAGGACCGAGCATGCTGAGAAGTGCTGCAAAAAATCATAAATTTGTGACCGTGCTGTGTGATGCTGATGACTATGACTCTGTTATTAAGGAAATCAAAGAAAACGGCGATACCACCATTGAAACACGTTCCAAGCTAGCAGCGAAGGTATTTCGTCATACAGCCTCTTACGATGCCACAATAGCCAAATATTTAACCGAGCAATGCCATGAAGAAAGTCCCGAATCAATTACCCTGACATTTGACAAAAAACAGGATTTGCGATACGGAGAGAACCCTCATCAAAAAGCTGCTTTTTATGCCGGTAAAAAACAGGCCTTTTCAATGGCATGGGCAACACAATTACATGGCAAGGAATTGTCCTACAATAATATTCAGGATGCCGATGCCACTTTGCAAATCGTGAAAGAGTTTTCAGAACCTGTTGTGGTTGCCGTTAAACATAAAAATCCTTGCGGCGTAGGAACAGGAAAAAATCTCATGGAAGCCTGGAAACGAGCTTACGAAGTTGATATGGTTTCCATTTACGGAGGGATTGTTGCTACCAATCAGGAAATTGATATTGAAACAGCAAAAGAGATGAAGCCTGTATTTCTTGAAATCATTCTGGCTCCATCTTTTACACCGGATGCTTATGAAATTCTTTCTGCAAAGAAAAATATCAGGCTGATGACCTACGAATTGACCTCCCCTAATCAGGATAAAGATATGTTTATCAGTGTAAATGGAGGAATGTTGCTTCAGGAACTTGACAACATGAGTTCTTCGGATTATGCTATAAACGTAGTTACCAAAAAAGAACCCACTTCAAGTGAGCTCAAGGATTTACTCTTTGCCATGAAAGTTTGCAAGCATGTCAAATCCAACGCGATAACGCTGGTTAAGGACAATAAGACCATTGGAGTCGGAGCCGGTCAGATGAATCGTGTGGGGTCAGCCCATATTGCCATGGAACAGGCTAAAAAACTTGGATATACCGATAATATTGCGCTTGCCAGTGATGCTTTCTTCCCGTTTGACGATGTAGTTAAGATGGCAAAGGAATATGGAATTACTGCGATCATTCAACCTGGCGGTTCTGTGCGGGATGAAGATTCTATCAAGGCATGCGACGAATTAGGCATCTCGATGATTTTCACCGGAATTCGCCATTTTAAACACTAAAATCAATGACAACCGTAAATCCAGTTATTGAAGATTCGTGGAAAGAGGTTTTGCAGAATGAGTTCAATGCTCCCTATTTCAGGGATTTAAAAGAATTTCTTCTTGAAGAGAAAAAGCATTATACCATATTTCCTCCGGGGAATCTTATCTTCAATGCATTCAATCTTACTCCCTTTGATCAAGTAAAAGTTGTCCTCCTCGGGCAGGATCCCTACCACAATATTCATCAGGCTCACGGGCTCTGTTTTTCGGTACAACCCGGAATAGAACATCCCCGCTCACTTGTTAATATTTTCAAGGAGCTGCATGACGATTTGGGCTATCAGATTCCACAAAGCGGCAATCTTGAAAAATGGGCACAACAAGGAGTGCTACTACTCAATGCCACCCTGACTGTGAGGGCTCATCAGGCCGGATCACACCAAAATCACGGCTGGGAGACTTTCACGGATGCCGTTATCAGAAATTTATCTGACCGGAAAGAAGGATTGGTTTTCCTCTTGTGGGGAAACTACGCCCAGGCAAAAGAGAGTCTTATTGATACTTCCAAACATTTCGTACTAAAGACCGTTCACCCATCACCCTTGTCGGCAAGCCGGGGGTTCTTCGGATGTAAACATTTTTCCAAAACCAACGAAATTTTAGAGCGGCAGGGAAAAGGAATTATCAACTGGGAGTTATAAGAAAATTTCCAACATTTTTCCTATTTTTGCAGTTCACAAAATAAATGAAGTAAATCATAGAAATTATGACCTTACAAGAGTTTCAACATGACATCATGCAAGGAATCCCGACGACCTTGCCAACTACCAAACCATACGATGCATCGGTTAACCATGCCCCTAAAAGGAAAGATATACTAACCAAAGCAGAGAAAAAGATAGCTTTAAAGAATGCATTACGCTACTTTGACAGCTCACTTCATGCTCAGTTGGCTCCCGAATTTTTGCAAGAGCTCCACGATTATGGTCGCATTTATATGTATCGCTATAGACCGGAATATGACATGTATGCACGTAACATTGACGAATATCCTGCCAAATGCCGTCAGGCAGCAGCTATCATGTTAATGATACAAAACAATTTAGACCCGGCAGTTGCCCAACACCCTCATGAACTGATTACCTATGGAGGCAACGGTGCTGTTTTTCAAAATTGGGCTCAATATCTTCTTACAATGCAATATCTCTCGCAAATGACGGAAGAGCAGACATTGGCAATGTATTCAGGACATCCCATGGGATTATATCCTTCCCATAAAGAGGCTCCCAGAGTTGTTGTTACCAATGGGATGGTGATTCCAAACTATTCCTCTCAGGATCATTGGGAAAAATTCAATGCCATGGGAGTAAGTCAATACGGGCAAATGACCGCAGGTTCTTATATGTATATCGGACCTCAGGGTATTGTGCACGGGACTACCATTACCATTTTAAATGCTGCACGAAAAATCGGGGATTCAATCGGAGGAAAACTCTTTATTTCTTCAGGACTTGGAGGCATGTCTGGTGCTCAGCCAAAAGCCGGGAATATTGCCGGCTGTGTATCGATTATCGCCGAAGTAAATCCTGCCGCTGCCATCAAACGCCATCAACAGGGCTGGGTAGATGAGATCTTTACCAATATTGATGATTTGATGCAACAGGTAGCCATTGCCAGAAGTAAAAAAATCGCCCACTCTTTCGCCTATCAGGGCAATATTGTCGATTTATGGGAATATTGCGTTGAACATGACATTCAGGTTGACTTAGGCTCCGACCAAACCTCCCTGCACAATCCATGGTCAGGCGGTTATTATCCTGTCGGTTACAGTTTTGAAGAGTCCAAAGTGATGATGGCTGAACAACCGGAGCAGTTTAAAGAAGCTGTCCGTCACAGTTTGAGGCGTCAGATTGAAGCCATTAACAAACTTTCAGCTAAAGGCATGTACTTTTTTGACTATGGAAATGCTTTCCTTTTGGAAGCAAGTCGCGCCGGTGCAGATGTTTTAAAAAGTGACGGAACATTCAAATATCCCTCTTATGTCCAAGACATTATGGGACCCATGTGTTTCGATTTCGGCTTCGGTCCTTTCCGCTGGGTTTGTACTTCAGGAAAAGCAGCTGATTTAGAAGTGACAGATCTTTTGGCCATCGAAGTTCTTAAAAAAATGATTTCTGATTCACCTAAAGAAATTAAGCAACAGATGGAGGATAACATCCACTGGATTGAAGGGGCAAAAGCAAATAAACTGGTAGTAGGTTCACAGGCAAGAATTTTGTATGCTGATGCAGAAGGTCGAATCAAAATTGCAGAAGCTTTCAACCGGGCAATCCGTGAGGGCAAAATTTCAGCACCTGTTGTGTTGGGCCGTGATCACCATGACGTATCCGGGACAGACTCTCCTTTCAGAGAGACTTCCAACATTTACGACGGCTCCTCATTTACTGCCGACATGGCTATACAGAATGTTATTGGGGATTCTTTCCGCGGGGCTACCTGGGTTTCAATTCACAACGGTGGCGGTGTAGGTTGGGGCGAAGTTATCAACGGGGGCTTCGGAATGTTGTTGGATGGAACTCCTGATGCAGACAGAAGACTCAAAACGATGCTCTTTTGGGATGTCAACAACGGCATTTCAAGGCGTTCCTGGGCACGCAACGAAGGAGCAGTTTTTGCCATCAAAAGAGCTATGGACGTAAATCCGGAGTTAAAAGTAACGTTGCCCAACTTTGCTGATGATAAGCTTATTGACCATTTAGTAGAATAATAAATTCATTTTCATAATGATTAAAATAACCAACACCCTATACGGGACCTTGATTTTAATAGCTTTGTTAACTTCTTGCCGTCCCAAGCCAGAAGAGATTGTCATCATTCCTGATGCAGAAAAAAATCATCTGCAAAGAAATATGCTCAAGGGACCGGTTAAAAGCATCTCAACGACGCTCCTTTATATTACCGAAATTGATTCAGTGACAAAAAAGATCGATACGATTTCCACCAATATTCAGCTCTATAGTCCTGATGGATATCTTGTAAGAACTTACTCACTTAATTCTAAAAAAGACACCATTTTATCCCGAATTATTCACTACCGAAAAGATGCCAAGGAAGATTACTGGGAGGAATTTGACTCCACCGGAAAAAAAATTAAATGGTGTCAATATGAGTATGACATGAATCAATATAAATCAGGAGAAAAGATTTATAAAAACGACTCACTTTCATATAGTATTGAATATAAAACTGATGGGATGGGAAACATTATTCGGATGACTCGCGATTATGTCAGTTATAAGCTAACCAACGTCATGAAATACAATACAGACGGCCTTCTATACCGAATTGATGAAATGGATCCAGACGGAAAACTTTTCAAATATGTAGTTCTTGAATATGACAACTATGGCGATGAAGTAAACCGAAAGGCATTCAAGAGCGAAAACAATCTCATCGAGTACACGTACACGCAGTATGACCAAAATGGTAGGCTTATCAAAGTCATTTACGAAGATCGTCTGCATAAATTCCAGGAAACCTCAGAATACAGTGGCCATGACAAACAAGGCAACTGGAAAAAAGAAATCCGGAAAAAAGCAAACAATATTTCTTTAGTCAGGGAACGCGACATAGTTTATTACTAATTAATTTTTTTTTGTATTTTTGCATTTGACCTAAATAAATAGTATGAACTTTTTAAATCTTCCTTTAAAAGTCAATTTCCTATATCATCTTATTTTTTACACAAAATAAAATAATCATTTACTTCTAATCATTTATCACATCAAAATGGACTTATCTAAAATTTTATCAATCACAGGAAAACCGGGTTTATTTCAATTAATTTCAAAGACCAAAAGCAGTTTCATTGTGGAATCATTGCTTGACAAAAAAAGAATTCCCGCATTTTCTCACGACGGAGTATCCACGCTGGATAATATTGCAATATTTACGGCAGAAGAAGATTTAGCTATTGAAAAAGTATTTCAGGCAATCTTTAGAAAAGAAAACGGAGCAAAAATTCCTGATATTTTGAATAATAATGATCTTATCAAAAAATATTTTGAAGAAGTTCTTCCTTCCTATGACAAGGAAAGGGTCTATGTTTCAAATATGAAGAAAGTGCTTACATGGTATAACATTCTTGTTGATAACAATTTGATTGATCTGGAAGAGAAAGTGGAAGAAGCCCCCGAGAAACCGGAAGAGAAGAAAGAAGAAGCCGACGAGTAGTTTTTACCTATCGGGAACAATAAAATCCAACTTGAAATAATACAATGAAAAAATTTACAGACAATCACAAATGGTGGGTTATTATTGGAACAGCTTTGGTGATAGTGGCTATTGGAACAGGCATATTTTTCTACCACAATTTCTTTCGCCAGACCAATGCCAAGCTTATCGAGACAGTGCCACCGGAAGTATCTTTTATTTTTCAAATAAATGATAATGAAACGTTTGTAAAGAAATCATCCACACTTCTCCCCTATCTTAATGAATTATTTGCGACAGATGCCGTGGCAGGTTTTGAATACTTTGTTGATAAATTCCCGACCAAAAATCCAAAGATTATCATTTCAGGACATCAGACGGCAGATAAAACGGTGTTGTTATTTTCCACCAAAATTGACGAGCGTACCTTTAGGGAATTATTAAGCACACTACGCATTGATCCAAGAAACTATATTTCTTTTGAAGACGCAAAAATATACACTTATGGGACTCATTTCAAGAGATTTAACTTCACCTATCAGAATAATATCTTCTCAGCCTCCGAAAAGATTGAACTACTGAAAAAGTCAATGGTTCAGCTCCGACATCCACGAAATATGCTTTCAAATAAAGATTTTATGCATCTGTACAAAATGGTGGAGAAAAACGAAAAACAAAACTGGCTCATTATCAACAGCCGACAATATTTTGCCAATATCCCCGATAAATTAGCCTCCCAATACAAGCAAAATTTCAATATTGACAAAAGCCTCTCTTCTTGGTCAGCCTTCCAGATTAACTTATCAGATAATGAGCTTAAATTAACAGGATTTTCTCTCGATGACGGTACTTTCTTTCAAAAGTTTGACGAACAACCTGCTGCCAAAGGAACGCCTTCGTTTCTGATGCCCCTTAATTGCAATTATTACATTTCATTCAGAATCCCGGATAACAAGCAATTTATCAAACAATATTCAGAGAACAACTCTGCTGCCTCTTCCCCAGCAATTAATCAGTATAAAGCACTGAATCCTTCGGCAACTTACTACTTCTCACTCACGGATGATTCTATTGCATATCACTATTTAATTGCCAAAGTTGATACCAATTCTATTAAAACAACTACACTTTTGGGAGCAAATCAAACTCCCGATTCTATTATTTACTATTCAAAAAATAGCATATATAAATCTAATCTTACTGATTTCAACAATCTTTTATCTTCTTTTCACCATAAAGCATCGTTACGCTATTTCATTCAGAAAGAAGGATATTACATTTTTTCAGATTCTCCGGTATCTTTGGAATATTATATAAAGAGTCTTGCAACAGGCACCATTGATAATAATCAGCAATACAAATTTTCGAAATCCGGTTTACCTACTGAAAGTAATTATGAAGTATTCTTTTACAGTGAAAAGCCGGAAACAATCTCCCAATATTTTATAGAATCAGAAACAACTTCAAATGTTGTAAAAGGATTATCGGTATTTTCCTTATCGTTTTCTGCACCACAAGATGGATTGGTTCCAACTTATGTTTATCTGAAATTTCGTTAAACTTCTTTAGTCTCTTCTGGCAGTAATCATGGCAATATAATATAGCAAGGTTGCCAGTGATGAGAGTGCAGCAACGAGATAAGTGCGGGCAGCCCATTTCAGGGCATCATGTGCATGTTCATTTTCCTGTCCGGAAGTGATTCCCGTTTCATCCAGCCAAGCTAAAGCACGACGGGAGGCATTGTATTCAACCGGCAATGTTATAAAGGAAAATATGGTAGTCAGGGCAAACAAAGCAATTCCAACCATCAGCACCACAACCCCAATTGATTGAAAAGTAGCCGAAACTGACAACATAACCATCCCTGCCAACAGAATCCATTGCGACCAGTTAGAGCCAAATTGTACTACCGGAACCATATTGGAACGCATGGTAAGCCATTGATAAGCGGTGGCATGTTGAACAGCATGCCCCGTTTCATGAGCGGCAACTGCAGCAGCAGCTACACTATTACTATTGTAAACACCTTCACTCAAATTGATGGTTTTATTCTTCGGATTGTAATGGTCGGTCAATTGCCCCTTGGTGGAAATAACCGTCACATCCATAATGCCGTTATCGCGCAGCATCTTCTCGGCAATTTCTCTGCCTGTTAATCCGGAACGTAAAGGCTCTTTGGAATATTTGTTAAACTTAGATTTTAAAGTCTGACTGACAATCAGACTGATGATCATAAAGATTCCGAAAATTACCCAATAACCCATATACATAGTAATAATATTTAATTTTAGACTTAGTAATAACTGAAAAAATGGAGAAATGTTCAATCCTGTTTTGTTTTTTTACCACTAGAAATATATTTATCTAAAATAGCTGCTGCATTAAAAAAACATGTAATTTTGCTTCTCTTTGAAAAGAAGACATTTTAGCAATTAAAACACTATAAATCAAATAAATATTAAACTAAAATTAATAAAAATGAAAAAAACATCTTTAACAGTAATTTTATCCGTTATTTGCCTGACGGTTGCGGTAACTTCCTGCAAACAAAAAAAAGAAGCCCCTGCTGCAGAACCGGCAAAAAGTGCCATGCAACTGAAAGTGGAAGAATATGCCTCTTTCGACCTTACCTCAGACCTGGTAAGTCAACTCAGCGAAAGTGAAAAGAAACTGATCCCTATTTTTATTCAGATAAGTGATATTATGGATGATCTTTTTTGGAAACAGACTTTTGGAGATAAAACCATGCTGGATACCATTCAAGATCAATGGACCAAAGATTTTGTTGCACTAAATTACGGACCGTGGGAAAGATTGAACAATGATCTTTCTTTTGTATCCGGCTTTGATGCAAAACCTCTTGGATGCCAATATTATCCTCAGGACATTACCAAAGAAGAGTATGATGCCTATAAAGATAAAAACAAAGGAAGCCTTTATACTGTTCTGCAACGCAATACTGACGGCACTTTAAAAACTGTTTGGTACCGTGATGCTTACAAAGAAGAAATCACTAAAGTCTGTGCGCTGCTCGATTCTGCCATTGCCATTGCCGAAGATCCCGGAATGAAAAACTATCTGAAAGAGAGAAAAGTGGCTTTTCAAACCGACAACTATTTTAAGAGTGATATTGCCTGGATGAATATGAAAAATAGTAAACTTGATTTTGTGGTTGGACCAATCGAAAATTATGACGACAATCTCAACAATGCAAAAGCCTCTTATGAAGCCTTCATTTTGCTCAAGGATGTCACCAGAAGCAACGACCTTAGCAAATTCATTGCCATGCTTCCCGAACTCCAAAAAGCACTCCCCTGCGATCCGAAATACAAAACTTTTGTTCCCGGAACCTCCTCAGATCTTAATGTATATGATGCCATTTATTATGCAGGAGATTGCAATTCGGGCAGCAAAACTATTGCCATAAATCTTCCTAATGATGACAAAGTACAGGCACTCAAAGGCTCCCGCAGATTGCAACTTAGAAATGCAATGCAGGCAAAATTTGATAAAATATTGCTCCCCATCGGCAATCTTCTTATTGAACCTACCCAACAGAAAAACCTCAAATTTGATGCTTTCTTCTGGAATGTTACTTTCCATGAAGTTGCCCACGGCCTCGGTATTAAAAACACCCTCAATGGCAAAGGCTCTGTTGATAATGCTATGCAAACCGAAAAGACCAATTGGGAAGAAGCTAAAGCCGATATTTTAGGACTCTTTATCGTTTGCAAACTTATTGAAAAAGGAGAAATCACGAATATTACCAAGGAAGATGCTATCACTACCTATATCGCCGGAATCCTTCGTTCTGTCAGATTCGGTGCCGGAACTGCCCACGGCGTTGCCAATATGATGTGTTTCAACTATTTTGAAAAAGAAGGAGCATTCGTTCGCAATGAAGACGGCACTTATCATATTGATTTTGATAAAGCAACAAAAGCAATAGACAGCTGGTCAAATCTTATTATTACTACCCAAGGGGATGGTAATTTTGAGTTCGCTGCTCAATATCACAAAGAAAATGGCGGCATTAACAAGGCTTTACAGACTGACCTTGACAAAATCAACAACTCAGGTATTCCAAGAGATATCCGTTTCAATCAGGGTGTAAGTGTTTTGGGGTTGAAATAATGTAATTCTTACAATAATAAAAAAGAGAGGGATAATCAATTATCCCTCTCTTTTTTTTTATCTCACCTAAGAGAATAAAAATTCAGGTAGCCGTTATCATTCAATCACCGGCGGAGCATCTCTTTTTTCCATTTCATAAGTAGCAACAGCCCCGTTATCTCTCAATCCTGTCCAAGTCATTTGATCCCCGGCAATAGATATATTCCAGCATTCATAAGCAAGCCCCGATCCTCCGCTTAACAAGTCGTTGGTATAATTAGATGCAAAATAATTGCCATATAAATAATAGGCGCCATTATTATCTTCTTTTAAAAGCCAATTATCATTTGCATCCTGATAGTAATAATTGTAACTGCCATCAGCAAAATATTCCCAGTAATGGTATTTGGTGTCTGTAGTTCCGGGAGTGGTGCAATGGCCATACCATACTCCAACAAAATGAGCACTATAATTGGCCGTAAGCTTCTTAAAAGTATATACTTTTGAATTGCTATGATTAACACCATCAACCTTGAATTGATCAAAAGTGCCGGTAAATTCATTTGCACTGATAGATATAATTTCAATCTCAATTTTGATACTTCTGTTCAATACATCTGTCCCTTCAATAGTAACTTCATTTCCATCAATAGAGTAAGAAAAATCATTATTTTCTATCCATAATTTATTATCATCATTAATATCAATGCCCAATGCATAAAGCCCACTATTATCAGCACGCAGATCACAAACAAAAGCATTATCAGTTTTCACAACATTACCGTCTATGGCACTATTGATCCAAGTTCCTATCAAAAGGGTTTTGTAATCGGGAAGAACTTCTTTTTTACAACTTCCGGTAAGCAATAAACAAATGCCTAGTATAAGGCCAAGGTAATTTTTAATCTTCATAAATATTTTTTTTAACAACATATTATTAGGGATAACAACTATTCATTACTACTACAGTATGAACTATTCAGACTGCAAAAATAAAAATTTTTCGTCATCAAATTTCTTACAAAAGAAAAAATCGAAAGAAGGCTTATTCTTTCACAATTTTGACAACCTCAATACTATTTCCGTCATCAACTTTCAGGAGGTAAAAGCCGGGGGAAAAGTTGGTACAATCGACTCTTGTTATTCCATTAAGATTACCCCTAAAGACGAGCTGTCCGGTAGCATTTAAAATCTGGATTTTCAGAAATTCGTCAGCGATAACCGGTTCTATCGTAATATAATCTACAGCCGGATTAGGATATACTTTCAACAATGAATTCATTTTCACATCATTGATACCGGTTTGGCCGTTCCAGCCGGCAATTCTTGCCCAAAGATGCCAGGCAGCATAAGCTTTTTGATTACCATTTAATGACTGGCTATGTGCAGCATAACATTCATACCAATCAACATTGAGTGAATGAGAATTTTGCCAATTGACTGCCCAGTTGGTATCAATAGTACCATCTCCATCGGAGTCATAATCACAGTTATCATTAGCAAACAGGGGCATATAATTAACAAGTCCGTCAGGGTCATAGCTTTCTATATCTGCAAAGTCGTAGAGTATTTTGCCGTTGTTGTGACAATAAGTTCGGATTTGTTCATTGCGGATATGCAAGTTGCCGGCAACTCCCGAACCATCAAGATGTCCTGTCATATAAACAAATTTGACTCCCGGGTAATCGGTTTCCAGTTGAGTCATCGGTGCCAGATATTGAGTAATCATAGAATTCTCTGAATGAGACGAAACTTGTCCGCACCAGGACCAGATGATGACATTGACATCGGCATTTACGCCACTTCCCCTTCCGGTAATGGGGTCAGGGGTTCCAAGATAACTGCGGGTATTGTCCACCCAGTCGGGATAATAGCCGACATCACCACTCATGGCATAATCCTCCAAATCCAGGGAATTGTTAGTACCGCCATTATTAACATTGTAATAATCCTGAGGCAACGAAAAACCAAGTCCTCCCCCATTGACAAAAGCAGTAAGTGCATACATTCCTTCCGTCACCTGACTGCCGTGAGAGGTATGTCCGTATGCTATATGCAGCTTGTTTTTGGCTGAATCCACCCATTGTGTTGGCACATCCAACAAGTTGGTGGAAGTATGGTCCACAATAATTTGTGCTTTTCCAAATAAAAATGAAAAAATCACAACAGCAAATAAAAACAGATTTTTTTTCATGGTTTCTTTTATTTAATCAATATAAACTGTCATAAGACTATTTTAAAAAATCATATAATCCAGCGTATCAAATTTAAAATAACCATTTCCTAAATAAAGGAGCACATAAGCAGTTTTATCATTGTGTGCAAACGCTGAATGAATTAAATAGGGCTTTTTGAAAGCAGGCAGCACCATCTTGGTTTGATAGTTTCCATCTTCGGATAGTTTTGTCAGCAGAACAGTACAACTTTTATATTTATTCTCATCAAGTGTCAACCATTTTTCCTCAGGTTCTACAAAATTCTTTTTATTCCCGTTATAGAAGATATAGATATCATTTCCCTCACAAAATGATGAGAATGAATAAATTCTCATATATTTTGATAATGAGGGATAACTATCTTCAATATCAAGTGCATTCGGAATTACGGTTGTCTTTATCAGGGAGCCGTCTTTCAGAAAAGTATTGGCAACAATATTTTTGATAAAATTTTCATCACCCCGCATAAAAATCTGCTCACTCAACATCACAAAATTTCCGTTTTCAAGTTCATGAATTCTGGAAGCTCTTGTCACAAAATCATATTTTCCCATTATCTCTTCTTCATAACCAAAAAAATTATCGGGCATAAAATCGGCTTCTAAAGGAGTGATTTTTTTACTAACCAAATCAGCATTCTTATCATAGAGAAGCGAAAATAAACCTGTTGTCTTTTTAAGATTATCGGAATTTGCAAAATAACCACCGAGAAATAGATTCCCTTCTCTTGTCAGACAGGCTTCAAACGACTGTATTTTCCCAAAATCAGTATTTTCAACTTGCTGATAGAAATTATGTTCTGAAAACACCAATACATTTAAGGAAGTCACTTTAAAATTATTTTCACTGAGCAAGGCATCTCTCTTTAAAAAGATATCCTTTTTTTCTTCTTTTGACCATTCATCATAAGTTCTATATACAACATATATTTTCCCATCATTAGAAATGAAGGTATTCATAAATTCATATCTGGTATCACCGGTAAACGCATATACATCTTTAGCGTTAATGGTATAATCTTCTGTTTTCTCCCAAAGAATATTGCCTTCATTATCAAACACAATAATGTAGAATTTTTTCAATTCATTTTTATCATAAAATTTAATCATAGAACAATATTTTGATCGGTCAGGAGAAACGGCTGAAGTGAATCTATAATCATCAGAATTATAAGGGATGGATTTAATCTCTTCATATTTCAGTTCATCAGGCATTGCCATAGCCGGTGCCTCCGCTTTAATGTATGAAAGTGTTTTAGCTTTATAGTTATTTACAATTTGAATGTTGGTTACTATTTCTTCCCTGTACATGGTAAAGGGATTGGATACCCCATATCCGAGATGTTTTTGAGTAAGTGCATGTGTCTCCCTGTTCAACGTATAAAAATAGAAAGTGTTCCCCCAATTCAAAGTATGATAATTTGTAAATAGCAATGACTCATCCAATTCAACTAATGGAGTAAAATCGTTATACAAATCAATAAAAATTGACATATTCCCGAAAGGATTAGGTTGTGCAGATGTCCCCAAATAAATAAACATCAGCATGGAAATAATAAAAATGCTTTTTTTCATACTTATATGATTATAATTTTAAATAATTAAAGAAAACTTATCTTTCAGCAATAATTTAGCAGCTCATAAGGCAACAAAAGTAAATAAATATATTTTATCATCACAACTTTATAATAAAATAAAATAGGTTTTTTCACAATCTGATAAATTATAATTATTTCTAAGAAGTTCCTGATCGCTAGTCAGAAATGAAGAGAAAAATATATTTAATAGACTTCAAAACTTTGTTTATTTTGGAGTAAAATTCAGTAAAAAAATTTAAAAAAAACAGCAATTTTCAAAAAAAAAGTATTTATATGGATAATTTTCGTAAAAATGAATTGATTTTTTACTATGTTTGCCCATTCAAAAAATTTTATCATTATGGAAACGGGAATGTATTTTACATTAAAAGAAAACAACAAGAAAATTTGGTTGAATTTCGACTATATTGTTCAATTAGATAAAAATAAGGATGGTAGTACCACGATCACTACGAATGACGAAGAAATCTGTGTTACCAATTCTCTCGAAAGTATTTGTGAGACACTTAAAGAAAATAATCTCACAACTTAACCCCAAGTTTTGCTATAGATAAAGTTATTATTTTGGGGGATTTTTATGTTGTCCCACCCCGATTAATTTATTCTCAGATTTTTATAGGATTATTATTCAATCAAAAAATTATACTTCTATCAAATTCTATGTCGTTTTCATTTGCTAAAAACAGTTCCAACTGTTTTCTATCTTCAAATCCGCCCAGTTTTTTTCTATAATTTGCAACTATTTGAGAATTTTCAATTTCAAGTTTTCTATTTTTTGAAATATTCAAAAAAACTTCTTCTTTATCAATTCCAAGAAATTTTCTATTAGTAAGATTAGCTGCAATACCCGTTGTACTGCTTCCTGTAAAGGGATCTAAAATCCAAGCTTTTTTTTCGGTTGATGCTAAAATGATTCTTGTCAGTAAAGCCAAAGGCTTTTGAGTAGGATGTTTACCACAAGTTTTTTCCCACGGTGCAATGGCAGGCAAGTTCCAAACATCTTTCATTTGAGTTCCCCCGTTAATTGCTTTCATTAACTCATAATTATAATAATGAGAGGATTTTTTACTTTTCCTCGCCCAAATTATGAACTCAGTAGAATGAGTAAAATACCTGCAAGAAAGATTCGGTGGAGGATTGGTCTTTGCCCAAGTAATGCAATTTAAAATTTTACAATCTAATTCGGTAAGCATTTGAGCAACAGAAAAAATATTATGAAATGTACCACTAATCCAAATAGTACCTTTTTCAGTTAAATGCTCTTTACAAGCTTTAAGCCAATTATAATTAAATTCATTATCCTTTTCAAAGCCATTTGAGCGATCCCAATCACCTTTGTTAACACTTACCATTTTCCCGCTTTGTACAGAAAATCCGTCATTAGATAAGAAATAAGGCGGATCAGCAAATATCATATCAAACTTGAAATCAAACTGATTTAAAAGTTTGACACAATCGCCTTGCAAAAGAGTAAAGGCTTTATCCGTAGATTTGAAGTATGGAGTTATCATTTTGAAGACATTATTCCATTATACAACATTTCACGACCAGATTTTGACCAATATGTAATATCTTGCTCTATAAAAAACCAACGTACAAGTTTTAAAATTAATTCATATGACCATCCCTGAGCTGGAGGAAGATTAGCTAAAATATTATAAGCATTTACATATGTATTCAACCTATAAATTAAATCAATTGCATCTAATAATAAATTATATTCAGGCTGGGTTAATTTGGATTTTTTGATTCTAAGGTCCTCAAATAAATTATCGTGTTTAGGTGGTTTATCATTCGTATTTTGATAAACAATTAAGTCTTCAACATAAATAACAAAATCACACCCTTTATTAAGTCGTCCAGGTCTTTCAATATATATTTTTTTTCCATCTGAAAGTGTTTCAACTAAATATCGATATTTAGTTTTACATTCTTCAATGATAAACAGTTGTAATAAAAATTCTCTAAGTTCTTTTCTGTCATTAATATCATCTATCGATTGAAGGTTAATGATTATGGAATCGTCATTGCGTATAGTCATATGATCTAAAATTGAATATCTATTTCTTTTTTTATTTTTACAATAAATTTATTTATACATAAAAGATTATATACACTAGGAATAATTGAAAAAGCTTCTTCTAATTTATTTTTTGCAGAAAGCCAACCTTGACCGTCTGTAATCCAAACAAACTCAAAATCTGGATATTGATTAATTTTTTGAGCAAGCTCTGAATAGGCTCTTGCAACTTCATTTAGTTTGGAACCTCCACCGTTAAAAAAATTTGTTTCAATTAAATAGGTTTTCACCTTTGTTTTTATTACAAAATCAAACCTTTTTAAATCTGTACCTAGACTTGTAATTTCAGGAAATTCAGAACTATTTACTTCTTTTTTATAGAATATCTTGACTTTATCAAATACAAGAGAAACAGACTTAGACATATTTTCGCCACCTCTGTTTTTTCTTGCATTAGTATCTAGTCCAACTTCAACACCAAAAACATAATCAACAAGATTTGTTATATTTTTATTTATGAAAATATCACCTAATCCTGTGTCTTCAATAAATTCATAAATTTTATCGGGTGTTTCAAAGTAAGAATCAAGTTGGACTATATAGCCTTCTCTATTTATAGTTTTTGCATCTTTATTTTTTCTCACGGCAATTAAGATATCCAAAATTTCAAAAGCTTTTGGGTTTTCTTTAAATAATTCTTCAATAGCAAGTTTTAAATCTTCTTTACCTATTAAATAATTAAGTTGATGAAGTTTAATGCAAATATTACTAATGTTGGATTTTATCTTTCCAAAATCCGTAAAGTAATCAAGAGTTGCATTTGTTTCGCTTAACTGTGAAATAAAAGTCTCAAATTGTTCTGACATATTTAAAATTCTCTGATGTTTGGTTTGTAATTAATAATTCTGTTAGTTTTCCTCGTTTTTCAGCATTTGCATTTACCATTCTTGTTGCATATACTCGTTCTATATTAAATTGTTCATACAAATCATCAAAAAAATTGTTATTTGGATTTTTCCCTTTTACATCAGAATTGCTTAAAATGAAATGATAGCCAAGTATATCAATTTTTTTGCAAAAAAGTCCTAATCGAATTTGTTCATTATCATTGAAATATTCTTTTGCATAAGAATTAAAACTTGATGTTTCGCTCAACGGTTTATAGGGTGGATCAAAATAGAAGAGACTATTATTTGAAGCATATTTCAAGGTTTTCTCAAAATCTCCTGTCAATATTTCAACTTTTTGAAGGACTTTGCTATCGGCAAAAATGGTTTGAGAATCACAAATCTTAGGATTGGTATATCTTCCAAATGGAACATTGAAAAGTCCTTTACTGTTAACACGATATAAGCCATTGAAACATGTTCGGTTTAGAAATATAAATAATGCGGTATTTTCAACAGAATCAAGTGCTTTTGAATTGAATCTTTCTCTTTTGTTTAAAAAGTATTTTTTTCTATTTTCTTCACTCAATTTCAAATATTCCTCTTGAATAATTTGGAGAAATTTTACCAATTCAGAAGGAGTATTTTTTATGGTTTTATATGCAGTTGTCAAATCAGGGTTAATATCATTAATTACTGCATTTGCAATATTCGGATATTGCTGTAAAATCCAAAATAATACAGCTCCACCTCCCACAAACGGCTCAAGGTAAGTTACGTTTTTTAGTGATGCGAAATTTTTTGGCAAAGTTTTTTGAAAACTTTCAATTAGTTGGGTTTTTCCCCCGACCCATTTTAAGAATGGTTTTGCTTTTGTAGTCATTTATTATTTTCTTAATGCAAATATAAACTTTATTTTTAGTTTGAAATGAATTATCGGAGTACTTTTATCAGCTTGAATATAAGTTTGTTTTAATCTTCTTTCTTTTTAGCAAAAATTATTTTCTTTTCATTTTGGGAGATTGTATCAATTATAATGTTCATTGTCTATTTTGAATATCCGGTCTATTGGAGCTGATTAACTGGTAATAAAACAAAATGATTGCATTCATATTATATATATTCTTCGTTAGAAGGTGCATACTCTTTCGAGTATAAAAATCAGAAGATTGAGATAACACTTATTTTTCGACAAAATTTACTATTTTTGCAGACTCATAAAAATCATTACATTATGATCAATATTACATTACCTGATGGCTCAGTGCGGACGTTTGAAAAGGGAACCACGCCTTATCAAATTGCCGTGAGCATTAGTGAAGGTCTTGCACGCAACGTGCTTGCAGCCAAAGTGAACGATAAAGTGGTGGCCCTAAATTATGAACTAAACGAAGATGCTGCCGTTACCCTGTTTACATGGAATGACCCGGAAGGGAAAGATGTTTTCTGGCATACTTCAGCCCACCTTATGGCCGCAGCTATTGAAGAATTATATCCGGGAGTTAAGTTCGGTATCGGACCCAGTATCGAGAACGGGTTCTACTATGATATCGATTTTATGAACTATACCATCTCTTCAGATGACTTTCCGGCAATTGAAGAAAAAATGACAGCCATTGCCCAACAGCGAACCCGCCTGGAACGCAGAGAGGTGAGCAAAGCTGAAGCTCTGGATTATTTTACCAAAAAAGGAGATGAATATAAACTGGAACTGATCAATGACCTTGAAGACGGAACTATCACTTTTTATCAAAGCGGTAACTTCACCGACCTTTGTCGTGGACCACACCTTTTCGATACCGCTTCTATCAAAGCGATCAAGTTGCTGAATACTGCCGGAGCCTATTGGCGCGGCGACGAAAAGAGAAAACAGCTTACCCGTATTTACGGAATTACTTTTCCAAAGAAAAAAGAACTTGACGAATATCTTGTTCTGCTGGAAGAAGCTAAAAAACGCGACCACAGAAAGCTGGGCAAGGAGATGGAACTTTTCTTCTTCTCACAGAAAGTGGGTGCCGGCTTGCCTATTTGGTTGCCGAAAGGAGCTGCCCTGAGAGAAAGACTGGAAAATTTCCTCAAAAAAGTGCAAAAATCATACGGTTACCAACAGGTAATTTGCCCTCATATCGGCAATGTTGACCTATATAAAACTTCAGGTCACTACCAAAAATACGGAGCAGACTCTTTCCGCCCGATTACCACTCCGCAGGAAGGCGAAGAGTTCTTCCTTAAACCGATGAATTGTCCTCACCACTGCGAGATTTATGCTTCTAAACCCCGCTCCTACCGTGACCTTCCTCTGCGACTTGCCGAGTTCGGAACGGTCTATCGCTATGAACAAAGCGGCGAATTGCACGGGTTGACAAGAGTGCGCGGGTTTACACAGGATGATGCTCATATCTTCTGTACGCCCGACCAACTGAAAGAGGAATTCTGCAAGGTGATTGATATTATCCTTTATATCTTCAGCATTCTCGACTTTAAAGATTATATTGCACAGGTCTCCCTTCATGATCCGAACAATAAAGAGAAATATATAGGCTCCGAAGAAAATTGGGCAAAAGCTGAAAATGCCATCATGGAAGCGGCTACCGAAAAGGGACTGCAAACTGTGGTGGAAATAGGTGAAGCTGCTTTCTACGGACCAAAACTGGACTTTATGGTAAAAGATGCCATCGGTCGTAAATGGCAATTGGGAACTGTTCAGGTGGATTACAACCTGCCCGAACGCTTCGAACTGGAATATACCGATGCCGACCAGCAAAGGAAACGCCCCGTGATGATTCACCGCGCTCCTTTCGGTTCACTGGAACGCTTTGTAGCTGTCTTACTGGAACATACTGCAGGTAATTTCCCGTTGTGGCTCACCCCCGACCAGGTAATTGTGCTGCCTATCAGCGAAAAACATATTGACTATGCGCAAGAAGTTAAGCAGTTGCTGGAAGACAATGACATCCGCACCATCATGGACGAAAGAAACGAAAAGGCAGGACGTAAAATACGGGATGCCGAAGTTAGCAAAATCCCGTTTATGATTATTGTGGGCGAAAAAGAAGCCGCCGAAAAGACCGTTTCCGTTCGTGAACATGGCGCAGGTGATAAGGGAAGTATGTCTGTAAACGACTTTATAAGCCTTATCGGCCAACGAATGAAAGAAGAATTAAAAAAATAAACTAAAGATAATTTCCTTTATAACGTATGTTTGAGAGTTTAACCGACAGATTAGAGAAAGCGTTTAAGATAATTAAGGGGCAAGGATATATCACCGAGATAAACATTGCCGAAACGATGAAAGAGGTGCGTAAAGCCCTCCTGGATGCCGATGTCAGCTATAAAATTGCAAAGGATTTTACCGATGACGTTAAGAAGAAAGCACTGGGACAGAATGTGCTGAAAGCCGTTTCTCCCAGCCAATTGATGGTGAAAATTACCTATGATGAGTTGATTAACCTCATGGGGAACAGTGCCGTTGACATTAACATCAAGTCAAATCCTTCGATCCTTCTGATGGCAGGTCTTCAGGGCTCCGGAAAAACTACACATGCCGTCAAATTGGCAAATTACCTTAAAACCAAAAAAGGCAAAAAACCTTTACTGGTAGCTTGTGATGTCTATCGTCCGGCTGCCATTGAGCAGTTGAAAGTGCTGGGCGAGCAGGTTGAAGTTGAAGTCTTTTCCAACCCCGACTCTAAAGAACCGGTTAAGATTGCCAAAGAAGCTGTCAAGTATGCCAAAGAATGGGGAAAAGATATCGTCATTATCGATACGGCAGGCCGCTTGGCGATTGACGAAGAGATGATGGACGAAATCGGCAATATCAAAGATGCCGTCAATCCGCATGAAATACTCTTTGTGGTAGATGCCATGACCGGACAGGACGCAGTGAATACTGCCAAGGCTTTTAACGATAAACTCAATTTTGACGGCGTCATCCTTACCAAGATGGACGGCGATACCCGTGGTGGAGCTGCCCTTACCATTAAAGCGGTGGTGAA
>JAEWNB010000147.1 GCA_023392945.1 Bacteroidota bacterium | reverse complement strand
CATTCCAGATTGGGATTATGACCAGTCCAACAAATCCTGCAACGTTTGTTCCTGTTGATACTGTTTATGTTACGGCAGCCAGTACTTTTCAGGATATTGAAGTTTATTTGACCAATTATCAGGGAACAGGTCAATACATTGCCTTTAAGCATACCAATAGCAGCAGTTTCTATATGGATAACCTCGTTATTGATGTCATTCCAACCTGCCCCAGACCTACACATTTGACTGTTGGAAATATTACAAGCAATAGTGCTGAAGTGTCATGGACTTCTCACGGAACAGAAACTGCCTGGGAAGTTCAATACAAATTGCTAACAGATGCAACGTGGACGATAATACAAACAACTTCTAATCCAACTACCCTTTCCGGATTAAGTGATGCTTCCCGTTATGAGGTTAAAGTAAAAGCAGTTTGCGGACCTGCTGATTCTAGTTATTTTACTCCGGTTGTTTATTTTAGCACAACCTGTTCGGGCACCCTTCCTTTACCCTATACTGAAAACTTTGACACTTACACAGGAACAGCATTTGATGCTGCTGGTGTTATTCCCAACTGTTGGTACACCTATACAAATAATGGTTCCTATCCTGCTCCACATGTAATTGTTAGCGGAGGGTCTTACGCTTATGTTCATTCAACACCTAATGCTCTTTCAATGACTTGTGGAACAAGTGGATCAGGGTATGATACTTACACGGTTTTACCTGAGTTTAACGCTCCAATCAGTACAATGAAAATTTCATTTTATTATAGAATGGAAAGTACAACGTATGGTATATTACATGTTGGGTATATTGAAAATTCTCAAGATAATATCTCCTCTTTCCATTCTGTGGAAACTATTTCATCTACAACGACAATGACTTTAGATAGTGTCGATTTTAACAGCTATTCAATACCGGCAACTGCTAAATATATTGCGTTTTATTGGAATAATAGCACAGGTAGTTTTTATACTTGTTGTATTGACGATATTCAAGTAACCGGGGCTACAGGTCCGATTGATACTTGTGACAATCCTATCAACTTGGCAATTCCTTCAGCTACTCTTGCCTGCGATAGTGCCATTGCAAATTGGGCAGCGGGTGGTACTGAAACCATCTGGACATTTGAATATAAGAGAAATGCAGATGCTGATTATACTTCTGTTGTAGTTACATCTCCTACCTATACTATGAACGGCTTATTGCAACTTACTCAGTATAATGTAAGGGTAAAAGCACTTTGTGGCGCCGGTGATGAAAGCGACTATAGTACTACTATTTTCACAACTCCACAATGCGGTGTAACCTCCTATATCATCACAGCTTCTGCTTCACCCGGTGGTGCTATTTCTCCGTCAGGTGCTATATCAGTGGTTGCCGGTGGTAATCAAACCTTTACCATGACACCGGATGACGAATATCATCTTGCTTCGCTGGTTGTAGATGGAGTTGTTGTTACTGCTCAGAACGTATATTCTTTTAACGGAGTGAATGCCGATCATACTATTCACGCTGTCTTTGACCATGATGGAATCAATGAGAACAATCTACAAAACAGTGTTGTCATCTTCCCGAATCCTGCTAACGATTTGTTAAATGTTAAATTGTCACAACAATTTGAAAGTGTAGAAATAACCAATATGTTAGGACAGCTTCTCTATAGCAATAGAGTAACTGATTCTTTCTTACAGATTAACATTTCTTCCTTAACTTCAGGAGTCTATTTCATTCGTCTGAAAGGAGAGAATGGCATAGCAACCAAGAAGTTTATCAAAGAATAGAAGTCACCTCTTTGGATTCAATTATCAAGGGCAACTCGAAAGGGTTGCCTTTTTTTATTTTAAAACTATTTTTTAGAAAAATAATTATGTGAAAAATAATTATGTGAAAAATAATTAAAAAACATTGATTATGCCACATCTTATTGCCCTTTCATTTATATAAATTCAAGACAAAAACAAGAATAAAATAAAAATTTTTTTTGAAATTAATTTTTTGTATTGAAAAAAAATATATTTTTACCCCCAGATTTTGATTTTAAAGAAACACATTTTTATTAACCAAACTTTATTATTTATGAAAAAGGTTTTATTATTATTTTTCACAATTGTACTATTTGCAAGTGGGATACTATTTGCAAATGGAAATTCTTCAGATTTACTTAATTTTAGTCCTGATAATGACATTACAGGATACGATGTTATTCAAAGTACCACTACAATTACCACTTTTCCCTGGACTGAGGGTTTTGAAAGTGGAGCACTTCCAACCGATTGGACACAGGTTTATGTATCCGGTACTGTTAGTTGGACATATCAAAGCGGAGGATATTCTTCAAATCCTTCCGGCGCTCATTTAGGAAACTACAATGCCTACTTATTTTACAGCAGTAGCACTCGTAATAAAACAATGCTTATTACTCCGGACTTAGATTTATCATCTCTTTTTAACCCTCAGATTACCTTTTGGCACGCTCAAGCCGCTTGGAGTTCAGATCAAGATATGCTGCGTGTTTATTACAGACCTGCTTCAGATACCAATTGGGTTCTTTTAGCATCTTATACGAGTTCCATTACGACTTGGACAGAAGAGACCATTTCTTTGGCATCTATTCCTGCAACAGAACCTATCTATATTGCCTTTGAAGGGGATGCATCTTATGGATATGGAGTTGTTCTTGATGATATTACGGTTGAAGCAGGCCCAACTTGTCCCAAACCTACGGCATTAGTTGCTTCTAATTTGCAAAGCACAAGTGCAGATCTTTCTTGGACTGCCGGAAGTACCGAAACCACTTGGGATATTGAATATAAACTTGCTACTGATGCTACCTGGACTTCGGTTCCCGGTGTTACCACAAATCCCTATCCTTTAACAGGATTGACATCTTTTTCATTATATAATTGGCGAGTTAAAGCAATCTGCGGTGCTTCAGATGAGAGTACTTGGACTTTAGAATCTTCATTCAGAACTCCCTGTGAGGCTGTTTCGATTTTTCCTATTACAGAAGGCTTTGAAAATGCTTCTTTTCCTCCTAGTTGTTGGACAGTTGCTCACACACAAGGATCTTCAAGCTATACATGGATCAGCGGAACTTCTTATTATCATACCGGTTCCACATCAGCTCGATTACAGGATCAGAACTTTGGTAATAAAAACAATTTAGTTACTCCTATGTTAGATATTCCAACTGCTGCCGGATATCAGGTTACTTTTTGGATTTACAGAAGCGGTACAGGAACTTCTTATCCGAATGAAGGAATAAAGGTATGGGCTAATATTAATCCGGATACCATTGGGGCAACTCCGCTGATTTATATTCGTCGTTCAATAGATATTGCTCCTACAGAAACAGCAACCGGCTGGTATGAATATTCTGCTACTATTCCTAATGCAGGAACCCAATACATTATTTTCGAAGGGATCAGTGATTATGGAACCTCAACATATATGGATGATATTACCATAGAAGAAAGACCAACCTGTCCTAAACCATCTTTTTTAACTGTTATTGACACTACCATTACTACCACGTCTGCTACTTTTGAATGGACGGTAAATGGAACGGAAACTGCTTGGATTTTAGAGTATAGATTGGATTCCGATACAACTTGGACAATAGAAAACGCCACTACAAATCCTTATACCATAAACAACTTCAGCCCATCCTCTTATTATGAAGTACGTGTAAAAGCTGTATGCGGAATCGGTGATGAAAGTGATTATTGTAATAATACCGTTTCTTTTCCGACGGAATGTTTGGTTTTTACTACTTTCCCCTATTTTCAGGATTTTGAAAGTTCACTTTTTCCGCCTTTATGTTGGACAATAGCACATACAGCCGGAACTTCAACCAATACATGGATCAGAAGCACTTATACGGTTCATACCGGAACCGGGGCTGCTCAGTTGCAGGATCAAAATGCCGGAAATAAAAATAATCTTGTTACCCCACAATTTGATATTCCGACGGCCAACACTCATGAAGTATCATTTTGGATATATCGTGCAAATGACAGCTATAATTATTCTAATGAAGGTGTAAAAGTATGGACAAATGCCACTCCCGATACTGTTGGAGGGACTTCATTAATTCACATTCGTCGTGCTTATCAGCAACAACCACCTGTTTCTGTTGAGGGTTGGTATGAATATTCCGCTATAATTCCCAATGCCGGTTTACAATACATTATCTTTGAAGGAATTAGTGAATATGGAAGTTCAACATATCTCGACAATATTACCATCGGAGAAATTCCAACTTGTATTAGTCCGACAAATCTTACGGTTATCGATTCTACCATTACTACAACGTCTGCTTCTTTTAGTTGGACTCCCGGTGACTCAACACAAACAGCATGGATTCTTCAGTATAAGTTGGCATCAGAAAGCAACTGGAACAATGCGATTACTGAAAATGCGAGTTCCATTCCGTATAATATAAGCAATCTATTACCATCTACCGCTTACGAAGTACGTGTAAAAGCAGATTGTGGAAACGGAGAGGAAAGTTATTGGGCAGCAGGTACAAGTACTTTTATTACCGATTGCATTCCAATTCAGGTTCCATATACTCAAGATTTTGACAATATTGGAAATCTTGATTTTCCAATTTGTTGGAACAAAATGAACAGTGTATATCTTTCAACATACCAATACTTTAATGCACCTAATGCATTAGAATTTTATTCCTATAGTTCTTCAACCCCCGCAATAGCAATTGCTCCGTTACTGGACATAGATTCCGTTAATCTGTTACAGGTAACTTTCAATGCTAAGCAATATAGTGCTTATTATGATGCTGACATTCAAGTAGGTGTTATGACGGATCCAACCGACATCTCTTCTTTTACCAATATTCAGACAGTAGTTCCAACCTCAACCAGTGCCTGGGATGAATTTACCGTTTCTTTGTCAAGTTATCATGGTATCGGGCAATATATTGCTATTAAATGTTTTTATTCTCCTTCAAGCACTCTTTACGGAAATGATTTTTATTTGGATAATGTATTGATAGATTCTCTTCCGGATTGTCAAAGACCTGAAAATGTGACGGTAACGAATATCACTACTACCACTGCAGATGTTTCATGGATGGCTCAAACCGGTGTTACCGAATGGACTGTTGAATATAAACCCCTCAATGCTACAACTTGGAATGTTGTCAATTTTGTGACAGCCACTCCCTATTTTTTAACGGGACTTGACTCTGCAACCACTTACGAAGTAAGAATTAAAACAAACTGTTCTCCTACAAGTGAAAGTGCATACAGCCTTGTTTATACTTTTTCAACCCTATCCTGTGATATTATGGATCAATGTGACATTACTATTATCATGACAGACTCTTATGGTGACGGATGGAATGGTGGCAAGGTTGCTGTCAGCAATAATGGAATTGTATTAGGAACGGCCACTATCAGTAGTGGTACTACAGGCTCAGCCTCTTTTTTTGTTTGCCCCGGTTCTATATCATTTTCATGGATTAGCGGTTCGTATGATAGCGAATGTTCCTTTATTGTTATAGGTGCCGGTGGTGATACATTATATGTTTCTCCTGCAACACTTTCTGCAGGGATTCTGATGTCTTCTGACACTTTTTCATGTCCTCTCTGCAAAAGACCATATTATTTAACAGTTGACAATATTACTGCAAGCGGAGCCGATATCTCATGGATTTCAAATCAGACTGATTTTACTCTTGAATACAAAATTTCATCGGATACTATTTGGACAATTGTTAACAGTGTGACATCTCCATATAATCTAACGGGTTTGTCAGACGGAACCGTTTATGATATCCGTGTAAAAACCAATTGCGGTGTCGGTATCGAAAGTATTTATTCTGAAACCTCTTTCTTAACAATATGTCTTCCAATAACAACTATTCCTTTTCTCGAAACTTTTGAGGCAAATAGTCCAACCCTGAATTGCTGGAGCGCTATTAATAATAACGAAGATGATATAACATGGAATATTTATACGGGTGCCGGATATGAACATTCGGGAACACAATTTGCCGGAATTTATACGGACGGGAATGCCGGTTATAACGATGATTACTTAATTTCCCCCAACATTGTACTTACCGGAAATGAGTTTTTGTCATTTTTTCACAGGGCTCGTTCATCATCAGAGCCCAATGATTTCGAGGTATTGTTGTCAACCACGGGAACAGAACCGGCGGATTTTACCACTGTTTTATTGACGGATACATCTGTTTTAACAACGTATAGTCTTGTAAATCTTGATTTAACTGCTTATACAGGAAATGTTTACATTGCATTCCATATTCCAAGTGGTGGATTAGATGGATGGTATTTGTTTATTGATGATGTTTCCATTTCAACTTGTCCTTTGCTTTCCAATGTTGCAGTTAGCAGTATTACTCCTAATTCTGCTACAGTTTCGTGGATTCCCGGTGGAACGGAAACAGCATGGGAAATTCAGTATAAACTGGTTTCAGATGCCACTTGGACAGTAGTTCAAACAACAACAAATCCATATATTCTTCCCGGGCTTACGGATGCCTCAAGTTATGAAGTTAAGGTAAGAGCTGTTTGTGGACCTGCCGATTCGAGCTATTTTACATCAATTGTCAATTTTACCACAGCCTGTCTGCCCGTTACTACATTCCCGATAATCGAAAGTTTTGATAACAGCACATCCATTCCACCCTGTTGGTCACAGTCCTATGTATCGGGCTCCGGCTCCTTATCGGTGGTCTCCAGTGCCAGTCATCCGACTTCAACGCCTTATAACGGAACGGGAATGATTTATTTTAATAGTTATAATTTTTCCAGCGGAGTTCAAACCAGATTGGTGTCACCGTTAATTAATTCAAGCAGTGTTAGTGGATTGAACGTTTCCTTTAGGTGGTTTACAAGCACGGATTATAATACTTATACCAATGAAGGAGTGATGGTTCAATATTCGTTAGACGGGACAAATTGGACAGATGCCGGTTCTTTAATTCAAAGATTAGCTAGTACAAATGCGTGGACATCACAGACCGTTTCACTTCCTGCAGCGGTGGACAATCAAAGTGTATTGTATGTCGGCTTTTTATTTGTTTCTCAATGTGGAAATAATTGTCTATTAGATTCGATATATATTGGAACTTCAAATCCGATTGACACCTGCGACAATCCTATCAATCTGACAATTCCTTCAGCTACCCTTGCCTGCGATAGCGCCATTGCAATTTGGGCAGCAGGCGGTACTGAAACCATGTGGACTTTTGAATATAAGAGGAATGCAGATCCTGATTTTACTTCTGTTGTGGTTACAACTCCTACTTTTACTATGACAGGCTTATTACAACTTACTCAGTATAATATCAGGGTAAAAGCACTTTGCGGCACCGGTGATGAAAGCGACTATACTACTGCTAGTTTCACAACTCCACAATGCGGTGTAACCTCCTATATCATTACAGCTTCTGCTACATCGGGTGGTGCTATATCTCCGTCAGGTGAAATATCAGTGGTTGCCGGTGGTAATCAAGCCTTTACCATGACACCGGATGATACCACTTATTATCTGCATTCGCTGGTTGTAGATGGAGTTGTTACTACTGCTCAGACCGTATATTCTTTTAACGGAGTGAATGCAAATCATACTATTCACGCTGTTTTTGCTCCTGTTGGAATCAATGAGAACAATCTGCAAAACAGCGTTGTCATCTTCCCGAACCCGGCTAATGATTTGTTAAATGTTAAACTGTCACAAGAATTTGAAAGTGTTGAAATAACCAATATGTTAGGGCAGCTTCTCTATAGCAATAGAGTGACCGATTCATTCTTACAGATTAACATCTCTTCTTACACTTCAGGAGTCTATTTCATTCGTCTGAAAGGAGAGAATGGGTTAGCAACCAAGAAGTTTATAAAAGAATAGAGGTTTCCTCTTTTGGATTCAATTATCAAGGGCAACTCGAAAGAGTTGCCCTTTTTTTATTGTAGTAATAATTTGAAAAAGTTATTTTCTGTATCGCCCCTGCTCATGACCTTGGTCGTAATACCCATAATTTTTACTGAGAGGGACCATTATTTTCTTCTTTTAATTTTATGCCTAAGAAAACAAATTTCATAAGCACATAATTAAAATTTCATAGGCAAGAAAATATAATTTCATAAGCACAAAATTAAAATTTCATAGGCATAAAAAATTTTTTCTAAAGCAAAAAATTAAAATCGCATAAAAATAAAGATCTTTTCTCCGAAATGATACTTTAAAAGTGTAAATCCAACAATCTTTTGTGCGGTCAAAAAAGTTGATATTGTCGTAAATTTATTACCGAAGGGAATAGAGTTTGAAAACATTTTGATTTTAGGAACAATATTGCTTTTTTACAGACCGCGCTTACAACGTGTTGTAATTCGTGTTAGAAAGTTCTGTCTGGTCGAGAAAATTGTTATAACGAAAAAAGGCATTATCCAAAAACCTGAACAAAATCATGGAATGCAATTTAGTATTTAAAGAAGCTATTTTTTTCTTTTTAACACATCAAATTTTCCTTTAATAATTTCTGTGAATAGAAGGGAAAAAACTTTTTTTTAAACTCGGCGACACTTTTTATTGCAAAAAGTGTAAATTATATTTTAACTTTTAATAATCTTCATATAATATTAGAATTAAATTACAATTATTGGAATTAAACAGTCAAGTTAATGTTTTTGCGCTTTTCTGTAGTTTTATTTGTATTATCTTTTGATAATTTATATATTTGCGGTGTCAAATTGCAATGCTGATAAAGCATTTTAATATCAACATTACTATAAACTAATACGGAGTATAAAAACACTTCTAAATTATGTTAAGGGATTTTGCATAATTGGAAGATATAAACTAAAAAATAAAAAAACAGAAGTCCTTTTTATTAATTATTCAATCTAAATGAAAAAACTCTTTTTTCTTTTTTGTGTAATGGTGGCAATGGCGTTATCGTCCATGGCTCAAAATTGCCAAGTAATCAGCACGTTTCCTTACGAGGAAAATTTTAATTCAATTACTACATTAAGTGTAGCTCCGCCCTGCTGGACCTGTTTTTCCAGCACTCCTCCTGCTCCGATCGTTACGAGCGGACCTATGGGTACCAATTCCCTTATGTTTAACATTAGTACTGTGGGGAATTATGCTTATGCTGTTATGCCTAAAATTGATACTTCCGTAGATTTAAGCAGTTTATCTTTAGATTTCGATATTCAAGCTTTTATGGCGAATATGGCTGTTGAAGTTGGCGTTATGAGTGACAGTTCAGACATTAATACCTTTCAACAAATTGCTTCTGTCTTGACCGAGTACCCTTCCGGTCCTCCTGCCAATATTCATTATCAAGTATATTTCAACAATCCCGGTTATTTGGGAACTCCACATTTCATTGCTTTTAGATTTGTTCCCACCACAATTGCCAACATGTTTTGGATTGACAATATTGTTTTATCCAGAATGTCCAATT
>JAEWNB010000084.1 GCA_023392945.1 Bacteroidota bacterium | reverse complement strand
GATGTTAATTGTTTGGTTATCAGCTACAAAAGTACAAAAATTCTATGATATAACCTATTTTTTTAACTCTTTTTAACTCTTTAATTTATTGATTACTTGATGATTAATAATCGAACTCAGGTTATTAGAGAATAAAAATTTATGGTCTATTATTTTTTATAGTGATAAAATATTCCCTTATCAAAAGGAGTCCAGAGGCAGGCTTTTTGACCGCAAGTTTTCAATGCATTGTTCGTCCAAGTGTTTGAAGTGAAAAAAATAGAGTATTTTTTTTCAGCTTCATAGAAACTCTTTCCTTTGTCATATTTTGTATTGGAATATATTTGCCTGTAATGTCCGTTTGCATTCTTTTTAAAACCGGCATCGACATATTTCACCAGTTTTCTGTATTGCTCAGTTGTAATTTCAATTTTAATACAATTTTCAGATTCTGTCATATATTGATAACTGGCAGTATGAATGGCTGCGCTTCCGATTCCGAAGGCCGCTTTAAAAGCTGTTGTAAACTTCAAGTCCGCCCAGGTCGGAGTATTCAGATAAAAATCCTTGTTTCCCCAACCGACTGCCAAATAACCAATTGCAGTATCATACAACTCAGTATCTTTTAGTTTAATTTCCTTGCTCCAGTCTTTCAGCTCTGATTTCAGCGGCATCACAATATCCGAATGGATTCCGTTGCTCAAAACATAAACCGTAATGTCACTTCCTTTTTCTTTCTCAGCCGGAACCGTTATCCTGGATAAAATCAGGGCTGACAAAAAATAGATTCCTATCAGGCCGACAAAGCCTATCAGAAACAATCCGGAAATTTTTGCCGCCTTTATAATTTTCATTTTTTCATTGCTTCTTTTCTCAGTTCTTCGGGCATTTTTTCAATGGCATACCGAAGGGCGGTCCTGGGCATGACTGCTTTCTTTGACATAATATAATTGAAAACATCCTCTTGATAAGTCTGACTGGCTACTTTTAGCATCCAGCCATATCCTTTTTGAACAAGGTCATCCTTATCCATTAGCAGAATATCGGCAATTTCCAAAATGTCTTTCAAAAACATTCCTTTCCTTGCCGGTATAATGAGTGACACCGCAGAGGCGCGACGCATCCACCTGTTATCCGAGTGTGCCATTTTTTTAAGTTTAGAGATATAATCCGGATATCTCATAAGAAATTCGCCGACAGTATGATTGCAAAGAGTATCGCAAGAAGCCCAGTTGCTAACATAACGGTTAATCCAATTTTCAAAGATTTTAAAATCATCGGGGATAAATTGCTCATGCATCTTGTATGCCCAGTTACATGCAATAAAAGACTCTTCAATATAGCCCGACTGCCAGAAAAGTTCGCATAATTTAAAAATCTCTATTTTGGGAAGATTTTTAACAGCAGCAAAATTCTCCTTTTCAATTCTTTCGACAACAACAGTTTTTACTCCAATTGATTTTATTTCTTCCTTAAAATAATGTCTTTGACTATCTTTTGTTTTTTTGTCAAAATTTTCTTTCAGCTCTTGGCGGATTTTTTCAATGATTTTTTCCATCTGTTAGCAGTTTAAAATATTCCTAAAAATGGTATTATAGGCAATTTGTGACTGACAAAAATAATAAAAATATGCTGAATCGGAAATCAGAATCAGCCACAAAATGCGTTAGCGATTGCAGCGTAAACACCGCAAAGGCAGGGGCTTTGGGGAACAGGAAGACAAAGCCCTAAAAGCGATGTTCGTATCCGATTTTCAATAGGACAGTTTCGGATACATCATTTAAATTCTTCGGATTTGAGAAATCAAAATCAATATTTTGAAAAAATTGAGCACCGATAGTAAGACAATCTTTTAAATTAATAGGGATTCTGCCTCCTACCCCGAGTCCTGCAAGAAGTAAACAAGTTACATCTGTATGGCTTCCGATTTTAACACCGGGGAGCAGATACAAACCCCCATTAACATAAAAATATTTCAATTGGTATTCCATTTGTATGGGCATTTGAAGAATATTGTGCCCGCGCTTTGAACCATTATCAAAATAGAGATAATCCAAACCGAAATTCAATGACCAATGATCGCAAAAATGATATTTGGCTCCGATACCACCGCCCACTGCCCCAAAAAGATTATCAGAAAGAGCGGTTCTAACTCCACCTCCGGCATAAGCAGTAATAGAGAACTTGCTTTTAGGGGGAGTGTCTTGAGCAAATATAGAAGAGGTGCTAGTGATTAGTATTGTCAATAACAATAAAAAAGAAATCTTTTTTTTCATGATTTATATGAATATAGTATTAATAAAAAAAGGTAAAACATTTAGTTAAACTCAAAAACCATCTCTTTAGTATTGTTATTCTAAATTATTCTTTCCCTTGTTTATAAAAAAAAATTTTTTGCAAAAAACATTAAATATAAAACAAAAAAGAGAGGAAACTTTCATTTCCTCTCTTCTGTACCCGGAGCCGTAAATAGAATGAACCATTTTTTAGAGATTTAGAACTACACATAGTTATTTCCAATCCATAATTTCTGTTTTAGGAAATGTTAAATATCGCTTCTGATATTTTTTTTCTATTCTTAAATCATGCCATGACTTTTTTTGATAATATGATGTATAATTTTTGTAATAACAAAAAAAATATGGATTAAGCATCCATTCTTTCCCAGTAAGATTCCAATTTTTATCAAACCACAGTCTTCTTCCTATAAAGCATATTTTTTCATTTGGGAACCATTCATTTAAACTTTTAATATATTTTGAAGATATAATATATTTTCGAACTCTATTAGATACCATATAACCATTTTCGGTAATATAAACCCAATCATTATATTTATTCTTTATGCAATAATTATCAACAACAACCGAGTCTATGGTATCATCATAGTTCTTATATACAAAATAATAAAACATTGTATCATGTCGTATAACGTCCTTGTGAATGTATTCGAATCGGAGATGAAAGCAATCAGAAGTTCCATCAATCATGGTAACAGTTGAAGATATACTATCTTTCTGTATACAAGTTGAATCCTGTTGGGCGAAACATAACGAGCCCAACATAGTCAAAAATAGACAAACAATGAATTCCTTTTTCATTTTCTATCTCTCTGAATTGAAAACAAAGCAAAGATATAAAAATATCAAACCATCTAAGCCCAAGTAAAAAACAAAAAAGAGAGGAAACTTTCATTTCCTCTCTTCTGTACCCGGAGCCGGGGTGTTTATTGCTTCATTGAAATTCCTTAAATTTATTAATTATGTAAGATAATTACTTGATTTTATAGGGTTTGCAAAAGTAGTGGAAATGCAATAAAAAGCACTAAAAAGTAAAAAATGTTTCTCCATTGTTGAACCAAAAAAAATATTTTTGTATATTTGTGCGGGATATTAAAAATGAAAATTATGGCAACTTTCACCTTTGAAGTAAAAAACAGAAAAGACAGATTCGGGAAGAATCCAATTTATTTAAGAATCATCCACAACAGGAAAGTCAAAAGAATAAGAACATCCGTATCTGTCACCTTGAAGAATGGATCATTCCCGGATGAAGCACTTTGCGACAAGTCAAAATGGGTAAAAGAATCCTATCTTAATAAAGAACACATCCAGGAAGGCCGGGATATTAAATTTCTCAATGATATTCTTTCCAATGAACTGAAGGCAGCAAAAGCAACTTATGAAGGATTAAAAACAAAAGGCATTGCATCAGCATCAAAGATTCAAAGTGAATTGAAATCCGGTGGAAGTAGTGATTCCTTTAATGTTTTTTTATACAAAATCATTCAGGAATTAAGCCATGCAGGCAGATTCCATGATGGGAAAAAGTTTGTTTCATTTCAAAGGAAATGGCTTGCTTTCCTTGTTTCAAAACAACAATCTGACATTATGTTCCGGGAAATTGATTCACCATTGTTGATGGAGTTTGAAAGCTATTTGCTAACATTAAGAAATGAAAGATATCCGGAAAAGATGCTTCATCCAAATACCATTAAACTTCAATTTGTTATCCTGCAAAGGGTAATCAATAAAGCAATAGAAGCAGGGAAGATGAAGCCAACAGATGATCCTTTTATTGTCTATAAACTTCCCAAGGAAGAAAAAACCATTAAGGAAAAATTAACCTCATCGGAAATAAAACAGATTGAAGAAATTGAATTGGAACCAGGAACCATGATTTCTCTTGCCAAGGATATTTTCCTTTTCTCCTTTTTTTGTGCCGGAATCAGATTCCAAGATGTGGCAATGATGAGGTGTGGAAACATTCGGGAAGGAAGGGTAATTTATACAATGGCCAAGAATGGCAAAAGAAGTGATATAAAACTTATACCACAAGCAGAAAAGATCATTGCAACCTACAAAAAGGAAGATTCAAACCCAAATGATTATCTTTTTCCATTACTAAAAAATGGAGCCATTTATTCAGATGCTATCACTTATGAGGATTTAAGAACACTACCAATGGAGAAAAAGAAGGTGCTTTTTCAAAGAATTAGCATCAACAATGCACAAATCAATAAAAAATTAAAAATTTTGGCCAAGAAGGCAGGAATTGAAAAAAATCTATGTACCCACATGGCCAGACATTCCTTTGCCTCACAGGCCAAATTAAGGGGGGTTTCGGGCACTAAAATCAGGGGATTGCTGAATCATTCCAAAACAGATACAACAGATAGATATATGGGTGAATTTGATACGGATCAAAATGATTCTGTATTGGAAGAGATATTCTCATCCGGGACACCAAAGGAAGAACTTTTTCACCTCATCAAAAACATGAATGATGATGAAGTTTTGAAGTTGATAGAATACATCCAAAAGGATTAACCCTCTTTATTGTGATGAAAAAACACATAAATTTTGATATTGGATATTAAATTGATAGATTATGAAATATGATGAATTTTCAATGATAATTGATGATAAGTTGAAGAAATATGAATTTCGGGAATTATCTCAAATGGAAATGATGAATATCTGGGCAAGTTTTGAGATGTATGGAGCTATTGAGCCGGGAATTCAAGCTTTAAAAAAAGAACTTGAAATCCTAAAACTAATGGATTTTTTTAAGAAAAATGAAAGTATCAAAATTTCCAAAACCAAAACAATGGGAAAAATAACCATTGAGGATGAGGACATAATTGAGGCAATAGCACAAGGAATTAAACTTTACTATGTGAAAATAATTGAGAAATTAAAGAATTATTTTGTATCTGAACCACATGATCCTAACATCACAGAAGAATATATTATTGAAAGAATAAAAGAGTTAGAAGATTCTTTAAAGGATGCAAAATATATATCACCAAAAGGCAAGTCATCTATTGGGGGAATTGCCGAATTACTTTATGTTAATCTGAATCATTTTGGGGTATTCACATCCGGCAAATATTTCCAAGAGATAGGAATATCCAATGGGATAACCAAAGAATATGCTTGTATTTTTGATATTTTACAAGCTTTAGAATTTGATATATCCATTGATCTCGCAGACCCTGATGTGAATTCAACAAAGTACACCTTCATAAAGAATTGTATAGAATATTTTGCTGAAAAATCGTAACTATTTTGAAATGAATTAGATAAAATTGAAATTTTTTTCTTCCTAATTTATTAAAATCACCCTATTACATTCAATTAATTTCGCAGCACCAATCTAAATTGATTGGAGCTTTTAATTTATGTTGAACCAAAAGTAATAAAGGAAAATGGAAAAAGAAAAAACATTATCAATGGCAGTAGTGCCGGAATCCTTTCTTCAGGATTTACAATCTTCTTTGGATGAGGTGAAAACTTTACTCAAAGAAAAAAACAAAAATGATCTTAATTCAGAATGGGTGGAATCCAAAGAGGCAAGGAA
>JAEWNB010000064.1 GCA_023392945.1 Bacteroidota bacterium | reverse complement strand
GCATGGGAATTCGGAGAAGTTTGCAGACCTTATTGGGGAAAATATAAACTTGACGGTTCATTATTAAAAATATATTCTATTAACAGCACACTTTCCGATACCCCTATTAGAACTTTTGGGTTAATTCCCGGATTAAATGACTATTTTGATGTTATATATTTTCATTCTGTATCTAGTTTCAGAAGAAAATATTGACTTTTGCTTATTTAAATTAGAGATTTTGTACATGACAATTTTTTAAATATACGTTACTATCTGCACGATATCAATCGGTACGCACATTTATTAGATATAAAAAATAATTTTAAATCTAATAAAACATCAATATTCAGCTTGTCTTTTGTTTTGTTTAAACTTGCCGTCTGTTTTGAGAGTATCATACATCCGTGTGTATCCGCCTAATCTGCGCAAATCCGTGTTCAATTTTAAATATTGAATTTTATTCATAGAACGCAGATATATAATGATTATGCTGATTTTCGCAAATTAGTTTTAGTCCTTCACCTTTTTAAGACAATTCTATTTTTTAATTTCTTAGTTCATCTTCATGACCAAAAGAAAAAATCTTTAAAAGAAGTTCGTGCTCCCATAGTGTTCCGAACAAAAAAAACAGGCACCTATTAGAATTTTTTAAATAAACGTAGCTATCTGCCCGATATCAATCGGTACGCACATTTATTAGATATAAAAAATAATTTAAAATCTAATAAAACATCAATATTCAGCTTGTTTTTTTGTTTTGTTTACACTTGCCGTCTGTTTTGAGAGTATCATACATCCGTGTGTATCCGCCTAATCTGCGCAAATCCGTGTTCAATTCTAAATATTGAATTTTATTCATAGAACGCAGATATATAATAATTATGCTGATTTTCGCAAATTAGTTTTAGTCCTTCACCTTTTTAAGACAATTTTATTTTTTTAATTTCTTAGTTCATTTTCATACCCAAAAGAAAATACCGTTAAAATTGAGTTCGAGCTCGTTTGAAGGTCGTTTGAAAAAAAATCAGATAGCTTAAATTTCTTGCAACTATCTGATTCTGCTTTTGTGTCCTCGCGGGGGCTCGAACCCCGGACCCATTGATTAAGAGTCAATTGCTCTACCTACTGAGCTACGAAGACTTTTAGGGCGGCAAAAGTACAAAAAAATATTACAAAAAACTACTTTTCTGTTTTCTCTTTTTTTTGCTTTTTATATATTATTACCAGAAATCTATCTTATTCCTACTGTTTTTCGTAATACTTTTTTCTTTCCGTTGGCATTCCAGTATTCCATCTTAATAAGGTATAAATCCGGTGGAACAAGATTTCCTCTGTTTGATATTCCATCCCAGATAAAATGCTCTTCAATACCGCACAACTGATTGTTGGCAATAGTTTTGATAAGATTCCCTTCTCTGTCATAAATGGTCAGCGATAACCTGTTCTCACTGTCCCTGAATTGAAAGAGAAATTCACAATAGTCGTCAAATCCGTCATTATCCGGAGAAAATACCTCAGGTATAATCGTGAAAAGATCTTCTGTGGGTTTTATGTCAGAATATTGTGAGTTTTGATACCCCGGTGTTCCATATCCGACACTTGCCGCTGCCGACTTCCAATTGTCGGAATTCTGAGTCTCTGCATCAAAATGGATTCGTTCCAGGGAGACTCCTTCTGTTGAGGTAAGCATTTCGTAATGCATGGATTCGTCGTAAATAAGACGATCAATTGTAATAAATCCGGGATCTGTGAGATGTACTGTTCCGGAGTTGTTGGGGTAGGAAGGAAGAGAGTCGCAGAATAGTAATCTCTCGGGATATGGGACATAATATTGCTTTTGGGTAATAGCCGGATTTTTACACAGGACAAGATATGATTGCGGAAATAATTGGTAGCCACTACTAACCATAATAACTGCCTTGTCGGGGATTTCATTGCCTCCGGAGCCGATTTTTACCGTCTTTAAGTCAATGATTTTATCAGATCGATTGTAAATTTCAATATAATCGGCATTTTCTCCATTTGCCGGAGCAGTCATGATTTCGTTGATTATAAGGTCGTTGAGTTGTGCTTTTTGGGGCATCCCAAACCGAATCCAACTGCCTGCCAATATCATATTGCCTACACAATCACAAAGAGTATCGGTTATGGTGATGGTGTAAATGGTAAAAGGCTGAATTGCTTCTGAGAATGTTATCTTCAGTGCTTTGTTGCCGGGAGGAATTTCTTCCACTGAGCTGATGTGAATTCCTCTGTCTATTTCAAAAAGAGTGGCATAATTAGTACTGTCGGAAAGGATGGTTTCATCGAAAAAGAGAATCAGGGTGAGAGAATCCTGTAAAGTTACCTTCTCTATTTTCGGTAAGATGTTGTCAGGGTTTGCCTCTGAAATGGAATTTGCCTCCCCGGGAGTTCCTCCCGATTCTGAAACGGAAGAGTTCCAGTTTGATGCTTCGGAGCAGGGGTTGTCAACGTCAATCATTTCGAGAGACCACCCGCCATCGCGCTTTATGTCATTACTGTGCCACCAATTCTTAAAAGCAACATAATGGATAATTTCGCCATATCTATTGTAAAGGGTGAGTCCCTGTCCTGCATCCGTTATGCTTAGGGATGAAAGTGGATATACATTTTGATAGGCTGTGAAACTTGCTGCCGCATCCTCGTCAATGAGTATACAGGAGCCTCCCGCTTGCAACACAATATCCGGTAAAGATTTAAGGGATGATCCTATCCTTATTTTCCACCCGGATAATTCAACCGGAAAATTCTTGCGATTATGCAATTCAAGGTATTCATAAGTGGGTAAGGAGACTGCAGGGAGTGGATCTGCCATTATTTCGCTGATTAGGATGTCGTTTCTTTTTATTTTGTAAAAACTAACTTCTTCCACAATATTGGTCATGCTATTTCCCCGATTATCAGAAATGTTTGCGATGGCCAAATGATAGGGCGTTTCCTCTTTGAATAACTCCCCAAAAGTGAGTCTTATTTCATCAAAACGATTTTCGGAATAAGAACAACTTACCGGTGAGACATCTATTTCTGAAATTGAATAGTTAGCTGAAGATAAAGCTGTCGTGGGGGAGATGTTCTCAGAAAACTTGAGGACAATAGTTTTTAGGTCTCCTTCTCCCTTGACAGATAATAATTCGGGAGGAATTGTATCGACAAGAGGGGGCCCAAAATAAAAGTCATCAAATAAAAATTTATCCTTGTTACTTATAGTGAAAGTACAGCAAACCCCCATGGCTATAGTGTTACATTGTAATGGAGAGATGCCCTCGGCATCTAATTGGTAATTGCCGTTTAAGAGTTTGTCTATATAAACTTTCCATTCTCCAAAGCTATCATCATATTCTACTTTAAGGTTTATGCAGAAAGAAGTTGGGATCATGGCATCTGTTCCCCGACAAATCAGCTCATGTGTGCCGTCATGCTGATAGTAAAGTTCAACGGCATCATTTGCCCCGTTCTCCCCAAACTTAAGATAATAACCTCTTAAGGAAGCATCTCTTAAGTCGGGGATATCAGAGCACAGATATACTTTTGCATAGTTATTGTTAGAAGGAGAAAATCCAAGTCGGATTTTGAAGTTCCACTCCATCTTATTGTTGTAAAATGAATTCAAAACATAGAGTTGAGCATCTCCGGGACTACTTGCTTGCAACTGTAATTCAAACTGTGGATTTACTATAAATGTAGAAGTGTCACCTACCCATGGCGGATTTTGAGTGAAGTCGCCATCTGAAAAATTATCATTAATTTGAGCATGTAGAGATGAAAGAAACAAAATAGAGAAGAGAATTGGGAGAAGACTTTTGTGTAGCATTTGAGTTTCAGTTAGGTTAAAAGTAGCATTGAATTATCAATGAGCTGGCAAAAGTATTATATTTGCAAACGAAAATCAAGAGTTGTTAATAAAATTTGATAAAATAGTTAATAAAATGAAAATTGCAATTGTAGGTGTAACAGGTTTAGTTGGAGGAGTTATGCTTAAAGTATTGGAAGAAAGAGGCTTTTCCGGATGTGAGTTAATTCCGACTGCTTCTGTCAGGTCGATTGGTAAGGAGATTGATTTTGGAGGTAAGAGTTATAAAATAGTATCCGTTGAAGATGCTATTGCAGCGAAACCTCAGTTTGCTATTTTTTCTGCGGGAAGTGCTCCCTCTTTGCTTTATGCTCCTCAGTTTGCTGCCAATGGAACTTATGTTATTGACAATTCTTCAGCTTGGCGTGCATATGAGCATATTCCTTTGGTGGTCCCGGAAATTAACGGCGATATTTTCGGAATTGAAGACAAAATTATTGCAAATCCTAATTGCTCCACTATTCAGATGGTGATGGCCCTGGCTCCGTTGCATAATAAATACAAAATCAAAAGAGTGGTCGTTTCTACTTATCAGTCTGTTACCGGAACCGGCATGAAGGCCCTTAAACAACTGATGTCTGAACGAGCCTGTGAGAATTGCGATAAGGCTTATCCTCACCAAATTGATATGAATGTGCTTCCACACGGGGGAACTTTTACTGCTGACGGCTATACTACTGAAGAAATTAAATTAGTACACGAAACCCGGAAGATTTTGAGAGATAATTCTATCGCCGTGACTGCTACGGTTGTTCGGGTTCCGGTTGTCGGCGGACATTCCGAATCGGTAAATGTTGAATTTTTTCAGGATTTTGAACTTGAGGAAGTTTTTAGTCTTTTACGTGCTATGTCCGGTGTCACTATTATCGACAATCCGACTGCAAACGAATATCCAATGCCGATAATTGCCCAAGGGAAGGATGATGTTTTTGTGGGAAGAATCCGTCGCGATGAGTCTCAGCCCAATTCATTGAATATGTGGGTGGTGAGTGATAATCTAAGAAAAGGTGCTGCCACTAATGCAGTTCAGATTTTGGAACTGATTAAGGAAAAATTCCTTGGATAAAAGAATCTTGATTGATCAATTATTTGAAAATTCCCTCGTAGATCTGAATGCTCCCTTTATAGTGTGCTGTAATCTCTTCCCCTTCTTCATCAAAACCTTCAAAGTCAATAGTGTATTCGGAACTGTTATTTACTACCGTGAGCACTCCTGTGGGAATGCTTGTAATTCCCTCACTGCTATAGGAGTTCCAAGTGGCATTGTTGTTTAAGAATGCACAATTAGTGATGTCGTCGATTTCTATATAAGGGGATTCCGGTGTATTGTAAATACCGGAAGGAATAGAAGTGGCATTTTCCGGCAGCCATAATGTCAATCTTATTCCCGAGCCTGTTCCGGTTAGTGATTCCATAAGACTATTGTAAGTAACTGTTGGGGGAGCTAAAAACACAGTAAATTGTGTAAATCCGGTAAACTGGTCTATAGAGTATACAACCGTCTTATTTATTGCATAATAGGTCCCATCATAAAGAACGTAGTATTCCGGGTTCGTGTTTCCGTTATTATCATTGGGATCCGGTTTGTTTGGGGTCTCTTTGTCGCATCCGCCAATTAAGGAGATGAGAATAATCATAGCAAAAAAAGAAAAAAATTTTTTCATTATGTAAATGTTTAAAGAAAATGCCTACTCTATATGTTTTTCGGCTACCACATTAATACTTAAGTATTTTATATATCTTGAAAGAATATTATTTTGCAAAAGTAATTTTATTTTTGAATTATTTCATTTGTAAATGAAAAAAATTATGAAAATATCCAAAAAATATTTTTTTGTTCCCCGATCGTATGGTAGCAGGCACAATGACAGATCCCAAATTAGCCATTTGCTGCTTGTCGCTTGCTGACGGGGTGGTGAGTTATGAGTTTTTAGTTTTTAGTGCTAAGTTTTTAGTTTTTAGTTTCGGCAAGTTCGCAGAACATTGCCGACGGCGAGATTGAGAGAGACTCGTTTATCTGCACAAACAAATTTACAACCAAACTCATCCGCCACTCTGTGGCGGG
>JAEWNB010000129.1 GCA_023392945.1 Bacteroidota bacterium | reverse complement strand
TATATGAAGGAATTCCTTCGCTGTCAAGCATAACCTGTACGGTCCCGGTTGGATAATCGGTATGCTGAATTATGTGAGGCAGGTTTTTATTTGCCAGACTATCCATAACTTCATTTCCCAGATCATCTTTTCCGATCGCACTGATTACATATCCTTCATGACCAACCTGATTTACATGATAGGCGAAATTTGCGGGAGCGCCTCCCAACACTTTTCCGGAAGGGAAAACGTCCCACAAAATTTCACCTAAACCTACTATTACCTTTTTCATGACACTTTAATCTTATAAAACCTGATAGACATGATAATTAAGTAGGCAACACCAACTCCAATGACTACTATTGAACCAAGTTGAGACTGAAGAGCATCGGATAACAAACCCATGAACAACGGGAAAATGGTCCCGCCAATTAAACCCATAATCATCAATCCCGACATTTCATTTTTCTTGTCGGGGAATGACAATAAAGCACTGGAAAATACCATCGAGAATACGTTTGAATTGCCAAATCCAACAAGCCCGATAGCGATATATAACCCCAGAAGATTGTTCATTATAAACAATCCGGCTATACCAAGAGAAAGTGTCAGAACGCTAATTGCGAAAAATTTCTTTATTGGCAAATGAGCCAGAAAAAAAGATCCCGTTAAACACCCGATGGTCCTGAAAAGAAAGTACACACTGGTAGCGATCATGGCCTGATCGAGAGGAATTGCCAGACGTTCCATAATAATTTTTGGGGCAGCTGTATTGGTACCAACATCTATTCCTACATGGCAAACAATCCCCAAAAAGAATAAAAGAACTACTTTATTTTTAAGCAATGATAAACAGCCCCAGAAAGAGGTTGATTTGTTTGTTATGTCATCTTCTTTTATCTTGGTTACTCCCATAAAAAAAGAAGCAATAATTGTAACAGCAATAAAAATGGGAAACAGCAACATCCAGTCATTAAATTTTACTGCAGCCCAACTGGCGAGAATCGGAGCTATAAATGATGCGATTGCCTTGACAAATTGTCCAAAAGTAAGTGTACTTGCCAGTCTTTCGTTTGTAACAATACAGCTAATAAGTGGATTAAGAGAAACCTGCATCAATGTGTTCCCTATGCCTAATAAGCTGAATGACACAAGCATAATAGAATAGGAATAAAAAAACATTGGTAGTGTCAAAGCCAAAAGGGTTACCAGTAAACTTAACAGGACCGTTTTTCTCTTTCCAATTCTGTTTTGAAGCAGGCTTGTAGGTACGGAAAACAATAAAAACCAAAAAAATACCATAGAAGGCAAAAAATTTGCCATGGTGTCAGACAAATTAAAGTCGGCCTTAACATAATTAGTAGCCGTACCGACCATGTCTACAAAACCCATAACAAAAAATGCCAACATTATTGGGATTAAAAACTTAATCTTTTTTTCTGAATGTGCCATATAAGGTAACTGTTTTAATGTATAAATTTCTTACTAAATTTCCCTGTCTCCACCGGGATCTGATGCCATTTTTCCTATGAGCTCTTAGCTCTGTTGCCCATCTCAATCTGGTCAAGTAAAATGAACCCTTTTCTCTGCTCGTTAAAATCGGCTACTATACGAATATTGGCTCTTTGGCCTTTATATTTACTCACATTCCACGATATCCAGTTTAACACATTCTCGTCATTCCCTGCCGGCCGGGCTGTGATAATATTTTTACCATTAATAAGCAGTTCAACGTATGCTGAGGGAGAAGACGTCCCTCCCAAAAGGAAATTTATATAGTCTTTTTTTATTACAAAAGCAGAGGAGGTCATCTGTCCGTGAACTGTTGTTCCATGGTTCTTGCTGGTAACAAAGAACGCTCCTTTATATCCGAATATATCGGGGCAGGTCGCTTTTGTTGCAGGGGTGTGGGCAAAGGCACTTCCCTCTACGATCCATTTCCCAAGTGATCCGTCTTCAAAGTCGTCTACAAGCGCAGACCTTTTACATGCACTCAGAAGGGTTATACAAAGCATTAATAATCCAAGATATCTTGTTTGCATAGTTTTTTTCCAGTACTTATGTTATAATTGCGCCAAATTAAACTTAGGTTTCATACCGGGCTATACAAATCTACGAGTACATGAGACTAAAAAATAGCAATCAAAATCCAAAATTTTGTACTATTATTTCACCGTATCGGCTTTTTTGCTTTCTTATTCATATGAAATAATTCAATATATCTATTTTCTATCAAGAGAATACAACATGTTCTACTTGTTTTCTTGAAGAAATTTTAGTACAAAAGAGACCTGAATAAATCATTTGTTTTATTTGCTTATGTTATGAGAAAAGATGAAATTTGCTTTAACTCAAAATCAACATTTTACCCGGTGAAGAAAATTGTTATAGTATTTGCAACTTTTGTTTCATTGTTTATTATATCTTCCTGCGCCCGGAAAGAAGAAGCTTTTATAATTGGGGTCTCTCAATGCAGTGAAGATCTTTGGAGAGAAACAGTAAACAAAGAAATCCTGCGCGAAGCTTCTTTTCGCAGTAATATTGAGGTCCGCATTAAATCGGTTAAGGACGACTCTGAACAACAGATAAAAGATATTGAACAATTCTTATCTGAAGGTATAGATCTTCTGGTTGTGGCTCCAAACGAAGCAACAGCTCTGACGCCGGCGGTGTCAAAAGTTTTTAAGTCCGGGATTCCGGTAATACTCCTGGATCGTCGTATCCTGAATGATGATTACACTGCATATGTAGGTGCAGATAATTATTATTTAGCTTATCAACTTGGTTTGTATGCAGCTGCGAATTTGAATTACAAAGGAAATGTTATTGAAATCAGAGGGTTAAGAGGATC
>JAEWNB010000185.1 GCA_023392945.1 Bacteroidota bacterium | reverse complement strand
CTGTTCCCCGTGGCTTTGTTTTATATAATATTGAAAATGAAGAAGATTTTGACAAGGCTATTGCTTATTACCTGGATTCAAATCTTCAAAAAGTGGCAGTCCGCTCCTCGGCAAGCGGAGAAGATGGGGTTGAGTATTCCAATGCGGGACAATATTCTACTTTTTTAAATATAGAAGGAGAAGAAAAACTCCGCGAATCTATCAAAGAGTGCATGACTTCGCTCAAAAATGAGCGGGCACAAAAGTATGCCCATCAATTTCTGAATGATCAATCCTCGCAGATGACAGTGGTGGTGCAAGAGTTCGTAAATGCCACCAAGGCAGGAGTCAGTTTTACGGTTAACCCTACCAATAATGACAATTCTTTTCTTGTTGAAGCGGTTAAAGGCCTTGGAGAAAGTCTGGTAAGCGGTACTGAAACAGCCGAACAGTATAGCATTTCAAAAAACTGCCAACATAATGATGCTGCTTACGAAGAAGCGGTTCGCGGCAAAGAGGTATTAACCAAAGAGGAACTCAAGGAAATTTGCCGGGAACTCGGTAAAGCTCAGCAATACCTTGCCTATGAAGTGGATGCTGAATGGGCAATCAATGAAAAAGGAGAGGTGCTTTGGTTGCAGGCACGACCTATTACTACCGGCGATGCCCCGACTATCAGTGAATTTGACTGCAAGAGAGATTTGACCAATCATGTTGTTACCAGTTGCAATATCGGCGAGATGCTGCCCGGGGCAGTCACTCCGCTTACTTTGTCAACCAGCGTTTATGGCATTGACTGGGGAATGCGCGACATGTTCGTCAGAGTTGGAGCCTATAAATCGATGGAAGAGATCGGAGAAACTTCCTGTGCTTTGAGTATTGGTAACCATCTCTTTATTGACATGACGACCATTTATAAATTAGGAAAGACCATTGTTGGGGCAGGAAAAGCCGGGGCTGATTTGTCCATAATCGGGAAATTGGTTGAGGATGCGCCGGATATTAAAGGGGATAAAGCATTCGTTATCAAAAGGATAATCAATACTTTTAAATATGTAAGGTTACTTTTGTCAAAAAATAAAGCCAAAGAGAAGTTGATCAGGATGTCGGAAGAGTTACATTTCGAGGAGAAGTCAACCTGCAAGAAACAGTATGATCAGATAAATGAAAACATCAATCAATTGAATCTGGCATTATCCTATCACTATGTAACTTCAAGTTACTCAGGTGGCATAAGCAGTGCTTTATTTATTGCTTTAGAAAGGGATTTTGAAGATAAAGAAGAGTTAAAAGCGAAGATTGCCGGTTGTCTGGAAAATATTGATGATATTGAAAGTGTGGACATTCTCCGTTCACTTCGCAAAATTGCCCGCTCGCTGATAGCCGAAAATCCGGAAGTGGTAAATTATTCCTCGGAACAATTGGCAGCCTGTTTAAAGCAGTGTAGTGCAGCAACGAAGAAGGAATTTCAATATTTTATTAACAGACATGGTCACAGGGCTATTAGAGAGGCTGAGCTGAGAAGTAAAGGATGGAAGGACGATGAAAAAGCGCTGATGGATTATCTTAAAACTGTTATTGCCTCCGGAGCTCATGAGAAAAAAAATGAAAGAATAATCTGGATGAAGCATCGCAATAGATTGCTGAGAAGATACGGCTGGCCAAAGCGATTTCTTTTTGGACTGATTGTCGGAGAGGCGCGCAGAGGTGTTAGATTGCGTGAATTTTCCAAATCCAAGATTATCAAGGTAATCGACAAATTTAAAATTGCCTATAACAGGTTAGCTCAATTGATGGTTGAACAAAATCTGCTGATTGATGAGGATTGTATTTTCTTTTTAACCCACAGCGAAATTGGAAAACTTATCAACGAAAATGAGACTTCTCTGATTAAAAAAGCGCTTGCCAGGAGGGTGCTGTTTAATGAACAAAAAATGTTGCGTTTTCCTGAAATATCTATCGGATATCCGCAGCCTATCGAGGCAACCGAAATAGACCCCAACCAAAAAGTACTGAAGGGCGTTCCGGTAAGTCGAGGAATTTCTTACGGCAAAGCAAGAGTTATCAAGAGTGTTGAAGATGCCCAACAGCTTACCAAAGGTGAAATTATGGTTTCCAGCTTTACCGATATCGGATGGTCTCCCTACTATTGTTTGCTCAATGGTCTCATTACCGAAGTGGGGTCGGCTCTTTCTCATGGTGCCGTGGTAGCCCGCGAATACTCGCTCCCCCTGATTGTCAACGTGCCTAATGCCACCCAAATTATCAAAACCGGCGATTTTCTTGCTATAAACGGAAATACCGGTGAAATGCGAATATTGGATGAGGCGGAAGCGGAACGCTACCGGTAACTCTCTTTATATTCGAGTTTTTTAAAATCATCTTTTTGTTTGATATATTCAAAACATTATCAACTTTAAAAATTATTATCTATAGAATGGAGATTGATTTTATTTTATGTTATCAGATAAAAATAGTATCTTTGCCAACTAATAATTAAATTTGGGTGCTATGGAAGATAAAAATAACAAAAACAAAAGTATTATCAGATATTCTGATGAAGAGCTGGAAGAGTTCCGTAT
>JAEWNB010000091.1 GCA_023392945.1 Bacteroidota bacterium | reverse complement strand
AAGGATTATTTTACATTGGGTATAACAAAAATATAAATGAAGTTCTTGTTACCGGAGGTGATGCCTTGATGATAAGTGAAAACCTATTAAAATATATTTTAGAAGAACTAAGCAAAATCACTCATCTCAGGGTTATAAGAATTGCCACAAGAGTACCTGTTGTTTTACCAATGGCAATCACTGACCAATTATTGGATTTAATCAATATTTCGGGAAATAGATATAACACTGGACCAAAAAAATATCTCTATTTTATGACTCATATCAATCACTATCATGAAATCACTAAAGAATTGGGAGAAGTGGTTAATAAAATCCGAAATCATGGATTTGTTATCAGGAATCAGACCGTATTATTAAATCATGTTAATGATTATTATAAAACTTTAGCCGAAACATTCAGAAGAATGTTTTGGATTGGTGTTCACCCTTACTATCTTTTACAATGCCATAAAGAAAAAGGAATTGTTCATTTTATAGTTCCAGTTCAAGTAGGTAAAGTTTATATGCTACAATTACAAGGCTGGATATCAGGCATTACACTTCCAAGATACGCTGCAAATATTGAAGGAGGAGGAGGAAAAGTACTTCTTATGCCATCCGGTCATAACACTTTAAATATTAAAACAGAGATCGATAAAAAAATAGCAGAAAGCTTTGCATTGATTACAACATGGGATGGAAAAAAGATTCAGAAATATGAATCTCTCGGCAGAGCATCTCAAGAAGAATATTTAGATTCAGTTAAAATTATGGACAAATTTATTGGAAGGAAAGGAGTTTTTTTGCCCAAGGTTATTATTGTTGATAAATATGGAAATCATATCGAAACAACAAACAGAACTAAATTACCAATATTAGAAAGACTAAAAAAATCAGAACTGCTTGGTTATGAAACATTCAACAAAGACATGCCCCTAACTAATCCAAATGATATTTTAGATGAATTGGATAGACAATTCTCCAAATCTTCTTATATAAAATCACAAAATTAATTTTGATTATCATAATAGCTTATGTAAAGTTTTTTCACATTATAATAGTACTAATCGGCTTCATTATTTTTGTAATTTTGCAGAAAATGACAATTAACTTTTAAATCAACATATCATGAGTGAAAAAATTTCAACAAAAGTAAAACCCGGTGTTGCTTCGGGTAAAGATTTGCAGGAAATATTCAGAATTGCGAAACAAGAAAAATTTGCTCTTCCTGCAGTAAATGTGATTGGGACTGATTCAGTCAATGCCGTTTTGGAAGCAGCCAAAGCCGTAAACTCTCCTGTTATGATTCAGTTTTCAAATGGTGGAGCTCATTTTTATGCCGGAAAATCATTAAAAAACGACAATGAGACAGTAGCCATACAGGGGGCTGTTTCCGGAGCAAAACACATCCATCAGATAGCTGAACTTTATGGCATACCGGTAATTATCCATACTGACCATGCTGCCAAAAAACTCCTCCCATGGATTGACGGTCTGTTGGATGAAGGAGAGCGCTTTTATAAAGAACACGGCAAACCTCTTTTCAGCTCTCACATGCTTGACTTGTCTGAAGAACCTTTAAAAGAGAACATTGAAATATGCAAAAAATATTTAAAAAGGATGTCTGCAATTGAGATGACTCTCGAAATTGAACTTGGCATTACCGGTGGTGAAGAAGACGGCGTTGACAACACCGGCATTGACAGTTCCAGATTATACACGCAACCCCAAGATGTTGCGTATGCCTATGAAGAATTGAGCAAAATAAGCCCCAATTTTACCATTGCAGCCTCTTTCGGAAATGTTCACGGGGTATACAAACCGGGCAATGTTAAACTCGAACCTATCATTTTACATAATTCTCAGCAATTTATAAAGGAAAAATTCGGAACTAAAGAAAATCCTGTAAACTTTGTTTTTCACGGAGGTTCCGGTTCTGAACCTGCCAAAATCAGTGAGGCAATTCAGTATGGCGTTGTCAAGATGAATATCGACACAGACACACAATGGGCTTTCTGGGAAGGAGTTATGAAATATTACAAAACTAATAAAGACTATTTACAGGGACAAATCGGTAATCCGGAAGGAGAAGACAAACCTAATAAGAAATATTATGATCCCCGTGCATTCTTGCGTGAAGGCGAAAAGTCAGTTGTTGAAAGACTGAAAATAGCTTTTAAAGACCTTAATTCCATTGACAAATATTAAAAAATATATCGAAGGGGAATTAAATAAATAAGGTTGCAGCAATTCTGTCAGCATATAATTTTCCCTCTTCTGTCAATACAAAGCCATTATTCTGAAAAGTATAATGGCTTTTTTGTATTTTAGAAAATTGATCAAGAAAATGCTGATATAAAGTAGCCCCAAATTCATTCTTAAGCACATCTAAACTAACACCCATAGATGTTCTCAGTCTCAGCATTACATATTCATTATAGCGCATAGAAAGAGACAGTATTTCTGATTCACAAGGAATTGCTCCCAAGCTGATACTTTCAATATATTTGCTAATATTGCTAACATTCCACTGACGAGAAGTGCCGTTGTATGAATGAGCCGAAGGACCAAGTCCTAAATAGGGAACGCCCTCCCAATAAGCAAAATTATGTCTGGAGATCATATTATTACGGGCAAAATTTGAAATCTCATAATTTTCAAAACCTGACTCCTTCGACATTTTCAAAAGTAATTTAAAATCATTTACAGCGTGATCATCATCAAGATGAGCCATTTCTTGTTTTTGAATTTTTTTATAGAGCAATGTATTTTCTTCAACTGTCAGTGAGTAGGCAGATAAATGAGTAATAGGTAAAGCAAAAGCTTTCTGAAGTTCCTTTTCCCACATAGTTGCATATCTTTCAGAAATACCATATATCAAATCAATAGAGACATTGTCAAAACCACACGAAAGAGCATTGGTCACAGATTTTTCAGCATCTGCAGCAGTATGTTTTCTCTTTAAAAGTGATAAAATTATATCATCAAAAGATTGCACTCCAATACTAAGTCTGTTCACTCCCAGCCTTTTTAAATCACTCAGATAGTCAAGAGAAAGTTGTTCGGGATTTGCTTCAAAAGTAAACTCAAGAGAAGAGTCAAAAGAAAAATACTCTTTCAGCTTTTTCAGTATTTTCGAAATTTCCACAACATTGAGTAATGAGGGGGTTCCTCCTCCGAAATAAAGCGTTTTAACATTGGTGTCATCAAGATAATTGTGCCGTAACTCTATTTCTTTGAGTAAAGATTTTAGATAATCAGAAGTATATGTATTATTGATAACAGAATAAAAATTGCAATAAATACATTTAGATTTGCAAAATGGAAAATGGATATAAATACCGGACATCTGAAAAATATTATAAAAAAAGAGGTTGACCCGATCAACCTCTTTTAGTACCGCA
>JAEWNB010000056.1 GCA_023392945.1 Bacteroidota bacterium | reverse complement strand
TTTGGGGCACAGGGAGCGGCAGAGCGACCGGCGGAAGCTGCTACCCGCGACCATGAGCCCCATAGTCCGACGCCTGCGGAGTTGCAGCGGAAAGCCCGACGGCGAAGTACAGCGAGCCGGAACGCCCAAAAAATGGAAACTGAAAAGAAAAAATCTATATCAGAATTGATAGAAATAAATTTGGTATGTAAAAATAAATAATTATATTTGCCACTTTGAACCTAGAAAAACAAACAACTAAATATTAACACGTTATGATTGAAAAAATTACAAACAGTAAACAAGCAATTGAAATGGAAGATAAATATGGTGCTCATAATTATCATCCACTCGGAGTTGTGATTTCAAAAGCAAAAGGACCTTTTATGTGGGATGTAGAGGGAAAAAAATATTTTGATTTTCTTTCTGCCTATTCTGCAGTAAACCAAGGTCACTGTCATCCTGAAATTGTAAATGCCATGATGGAGCAAGCACAAACGCTGACCCTTACCTCAAGAGCATTTTATAATGATGTATTAGGTGTTTATGAAAAATATGTCACCGAATTTTTTGGCTATGACAAAGTTTTGCCTATGAATTCAGGAGCAGAAGCCGATGAGACTGCATTAAAGCTTTGCCGTAAGTGGGCATATACAAAGAAAGGGCTCCCGGAAAATCAAGCAAAAATTATTGTTTGTGATGGAAACTTTCATGGTAGAACCATTACCATTATTTCAATGTCAAGCGATCCGGACGCATTCAGCGGTTTTGGTCCTTTCACTCCTGGTTTTGTAAAAATTCCATACAATGATATCCCGGCTTTAAAGAAGGCATTAGAAGATCCCAATGTTGCAGGATTTCTTGTTGAGCCTATTCAAGGAGAAGCAGGAGTTTATGTTCCGGATGACGGATTCCTAAAAAAAGCTTACGATCTGTGTAAAGCTAAAAATGTTCTATTTATTGCTGATGAAGTACAAACCGGAATTGCCCGTACCGGAAAAATGTTGGCTTGTGATCATGAAGATGTAAGACCTGATATACTTATTCTTGGAAAAGCTCTTTCAGGAGGCACAATGCCGGTATCTGCGGTTTTAGCTGATGATGAAATCATGCTTTGTATCAAACCGGGAGAACATGGATCCACTTTTGGAGGAAATCCTGTAGGATGTAAAGTCGCCATTGCAGCTCTTGAAGTTGTAAAGAAAGAAAATCTCATGGAAAAAGCTGCTTATCTTGGAGAAATATTCCGTTCTGAGATGAGAAAAGTCAACAGTCCAATGATTGAATCAGTTCGAGGAAAAGGTCTTTTAAATGCTGTCATTATTCGTCCTCACAATGGAAAAGAAGCATGGGATGTTTGTGAAAAGATGAAAGAAATGGGAGTACTTGCAAAACCGACCCATCAACATATTATTCGTTTTGCTCCTCCATTGGTTATTTCCGAAACTGAATTGCGTGAAGCTATTAGCATCATTATCAGTGCAATAAAGTCTTTTGAATAGAAGGATATTGTATTCATGAATAACAATTCAAAACTCTATTTAATTCCTTCTAACATTGGGGAAACAGATTTAGGAAATCTGTTTCCCCAATGTAACTTTGAGATAATCAATTCCATTGATTATTATATAGTTGAAGAAGAGCGGACTGCACGGCGATTTCTCAGAAAAATGGGAATCAAGAAAAGGATAGACGAACTAACCTTTTTTGAGCTGAATGAACATTCAAAAAACGTCAACCTTAATCCCTATCTTCAACCTTGTCTTGACGGAAATAATGTAGGGTTGCTTTCAGAAGCAGGGACTCCATGTGTTGCTGACCCCGGGAATCTTATTGTAACAAAAGCTCATCAGTTTGGCATTGAAGTTGTTCCTCTTATTGGACCAAACTCTATTCTTCTTGCTTTGATGGCATCAGGTTTTAATGGTCAAAACTTCGCTTTCAACGGGTATCTTCCTGTCGAAAGACCTCAAAGGGAATCGCAGATAAATTTTTTTGAGAATCTTATGATTAAAACAGCTCAAACGCAGATATTCATAGAAACTCCGTACAGAAACAACCACCTGCTTGATTCTTTTCTAAAGGTATGTAATCCTGAAACTCGACTTTGTATTGCCTGTAATCTTACAACCGATAATCAAAAAGTCATAAGTCAATCGATTTCAAAATGGAAAAAAGGCACCTATGATTTTCATAAAATGCCTGCTATCTTTTTAATAGGTAGGTAATTATATCTATTATTTTTTTCTAAATCATTATTTTATGAAATCTTTTTCCACAGAAAGCGCTCCATTTTTTCATGAAAAAAATTATTTCATACAATTTCTTTTTCTTTTGCTATTAATTTTTGGTGGAACCATCATCATAACTGCTTTTGGTCAACTAATAGCAACACTCCTTTCGGGCGGAGAAGTTTCAGATATCTATTCCTCAGTTAACAATATCAGAATCATACAGACTTTTTCATCAATAGGGACTTTTCTACTTCCTGCATTGCTATTTTCTTACTTTGCTCAAAAAAATCTTTTTAGCTATAGTGAAGCAGACAAATCACCAACCTTTTTCCCTGTTTTAATTGTGCTAATTTTATCCATTTTCCTGCAACCTATAGTTTATTCATTGGCATACTGGAACGAAATGATAGAATTACCGGCATGCCTTCACAATGCTGAAGTTTGGATGAAACAGATGGAAGATAGCAGCAACTCCATTCTCACCTTACTGGCAGATAACAGCAAAATCTCTATTTTACTGTTAAACATTGTACTTCTTGCCTTAGTCCCTGCAGTCTGTGAAGAATTTTTATTCAGAGGAACACTTCAGCCTTTTATTAACAGGCTCGTAAAAAACCACCATATTGCAATATGGGTTACTGCATTTATTTTCAGTGCCATTCATCTTCAATTCTATGGTTTTATTCCAAGAATGTTATTGGGGGCATATCTGGGATATCTATGGGTGTGGAGTGGTTCTCTTTGGTTACCCATAATAGCACATTTCTTGCACAACTCATCTTCCTTGATTTTCAATTATATTGACTTCAAGAACAATTTGAATTTTGATGATTTAACTCCTGCTGATATTCCGGGATATATTCCCATAATGATTATCTCTTCTATTCTTATCGCTGCAGGGTTATTTATAATGTGGAAGAGACGAAATAAAAAAAATGCTGTCTCACAAACAGAAACAGCATAATTTAAACAGTAATTATTTTAAAACATCAATTACTTAATAAAGGCAATGATATCACCTTTATTAACTTTCTCTCCTTGTTTGACAATGACAGATATTAATTTCCCGTCAAATAACGATAGAATTTCCTCATTCCCAAAATAGGCAGCCACAACACAAACCACATCTCCCACCTTATAAGCTTTTCCGATTGGAGGATTCATTGAAATTTCAGTCACAGCCACTTCCCATAAAACTGAACCACTAATAGTGGCAGTCACCGGTTTGGCATCGGGTTCCTTTTCAAGGATACTGGAAATCAGTTCTTGCCTGGAAGATTGAGGAGCTTTTGCATCTGTAACAACTGGCTGAGTATTAAATTGATTTTTAGCCTTCTCCAGCTCTTTTTCAAAGTTCTTCTTAGCTGCTCCGGACTTATAATCAAGATATTGTCTTTCATGCATTGCAAATTCAAATAACTCTTCATCATCTTGTCCGCGATCCCAACCTTTTTCTTCCATTAATTTGAGGTACTTGGGAAGTTCATCAGGATAATTATCTTGTGGATTTCCGTCAAACATTTCGTATTTCTTTTCTTTCACAAGGTCCATAATCTCAGGAGCCAGCTTCCCGGGTAATTTTCCGGTTCTTCCTAAAATCATATCCCACATATTCTTATCCATCATGGAATAGCGAGGTTTTCCTTGAGAGAGTTGCAATAGATTCATAAGAGCAATATTTTTAACATACTGGCTATAAGGAGTAACCAAGGGGGGATTTCCAACTTTTGGCCAAACATATTCTACTTCTTCGAAGAGATTTACCAGCAAATCATCTTCCGTCAATTCAGGTTTCCCGGATTCTTTCAGAAAATGATTTATACTATTGTGAACCCCTTTCAAATCAGCCATTAAAGAGCCCATCATTCCCCCGGGTAAACCGCAACCGACCATGAGAGAAGTCGTAATTTTATTTTTAGGATCAATAAAATAGCCAAGAAAATCATCCATAAATGACTGGGTCAGGCGTCGGGCTTCCATATAGGCATTCATATTGATTTCAGGAACATCAAAACCAGCATCTTTCAACATAGCCTGAATAGTAATCACATCAGGATGTACCATTCCCCATGAGAGAGGCTCCATAGCAACATCAATGATATCTGCTCCATTTTTACAAACTTCAAGCATAGATGCAACAGAAAAGCCCGGTCCGGAGTGACCGTGATATTGAACCAAAATATGCGGATACTTATCCTTTATCGCCTTAGTAAGTTTGCCGAGCATAACAGGACGACCAATACCGGCCATATCTTTAAGACCTATTTCATCAGTACCATATTCTACTAATTTATCCACAACTTGCATATAATAATCCACGGTATGAATATCGGAATAGGTAATACTGAGAGCTCCTTGAGAAATCATTTCGGCTTCCTTGGCATATTTGACAGAAAGTTCAAGGTTGCGGTGGTCGTTAAGTCCGCAAAAAGAGCGTGCTATGTCAACGCCCTGAGCTTTTTTAACCTTAAACATTAATTTTCTAACATCAGCTGGGACAGGGAACATCCTCAGCCCATTTAAAGCCCGTTCCAGCATCATAGTTTTAATACCTGCTTCATTGAAAGGTTTAACCCATTCTCTGACAGCCTTATTAGGATTTTCTCCATATAAAAGGTTCACTTGTTCTGATGCTCCACCATTAGTTTCTACTCTGTCAAAACACCCCATTTCAATAATAACCGGTGCGATCTTAACCAATTGATCCACTCTGGGAACATATTTCCCTGAGGATTGCCACATATCTCGGTAAAGGAGACAGAATTTAATTTGTTTTTTCATAGCTATATTCAAATTTTCTAAGTTTACATAACAAAAAACGAGTATTTAAAATTACTCGTTTGAGTCTGCAAAAATAGCAAAAATCTTTCATTTTAAAAAATAAAAATAGTATCTTTGCACCAGATTTTTCGATTTTATTTTATTTATATGGAAGATAATACAACTCCCCAACCTCAAGAAGAAAACAATGATTCCCAGATTCTTCCAATTGGTTCGGATGGCACTGACTTACACAATATTGTTCATGTGCAATCCATGTTCGAAAATTGGTTTTTAGACTATGCTTCATATGTAATACTTGACAGAGCGCTTCCGGATGTAATGGATGGCTTAAAACCGGTACAAAGACGCATTCTTCATTCTATGGATGAATTAGAAGATGGGCGTTACAATAAGGCCGCTAACATTATCGGAAATACAATGAAATACCATCCCCACGGAGATCGCTCTATTGGAGATGCAATGGTTCAGTTAGGACAAAAGCAGCTTGTAATAGATACACAAGGAAACTGGGGAAATCTTCTGACAGGAGATAGTGCCGCTGCTCCCCGATACATTGAAGCTCGACTTTCAAAATTTGCCCTCGAAGTGGTATTCAACCATAAAACCACTGAATGGCAAAGATCTTATGACGGACGCAATAAGGAACCTATTGTTTTACCTATTAAATTTCCTCTTCTTCTGGCTCAGGGAGTTGAAGGGATTGCTGTCGGACTTAATACTAAAATATTACCTCATAATTTTAATGAACTTATTGATGCCTCAATAGCTATATTAGAGAACAAAGAGTTCGAAATTTTTCCCGATTTTCCTACAGGAGGATATGTTGATGTCAGCAAATATAATGACGGAATGAGAGGCGGTAAAATTCGTAATCGTGCCAAAATTACTATTGTTGATAAAAAAATGCTTATTATCAATGAAATCCCCTATGGCACAAATACGACAAAATTGATTAAAGATTCAATTACTCCTGCTATTGAAAAAGGAAAATTGAAAATTAAGAAAATTGATGACAATACTGCTGAAAATGTAGAAATTTTACTTCACCTCTATCCCGGTGTCTCTCCTGACCAAACTATTGATGCTTTATATGCTTTTACAGATTGTGAAATGTCATATTCTACCAATGCTTGTGTTATTTCTAAAGGAAAACCTGCCTTCCTTTCAGTAAAAGATATTCTCAAAATTAATACCGAAAATACGGTATCTCTTCTTAAAAAAGAACTTGAAATATTATTAGGGGAGCTGGAAGAACAATGGCATTGGATTTCTCTGGAAAAGATCTTCTTTGAAAAAAGAATTTATAAAGAACTGGAAAAAGATACAGATTCATGGGAAAATCAGGTTGACAACATCGAAATAGCTTTTAATCCTTACCGTCCTATGTTTAGGAGAGAAATAGTGCGTGAAGATATGCTCAAATTGTGCGAGAAACCGGTAAGAAAAATTTCCAAATTTGACATTAAGAAAGCAGAACAACAAATTGAAGAAATTGAAATAAATATTGAAGAAGTTAAAAATCATCTTGACCATTTAATTGAGTTCGCAATTAATTATTTTAGGCAGCTTAAGAAAAAATATGGAAAAGAGAAGGATAGAAAAACTGAAATTAAGAATTTCGACAATATTGTTGCCTCAACTGTGGCAGTGGCAAACCAAAAATTATATGTCAACAAAAAAGAAGGTTTCGTTGGAATGGGCTTAAAAAAAGATGAGGGTGTTGAATTTGCAGGTGATTGTTCCGATATCGACGAAATTATAGTATTTGGCGAAAATGGCAAATTTATTGTCAGCAAAGTCAATGACAAGCATTTCTTTGGGAAAAACATTCTCCATGTGGAAGTTTTTAAGAGAAATGATGACCGTACCATTTACAATATGGTTTATTCCGACGGTCCCAACGGAGCAGCTATGGTCAAAAGATTCGCAATCGGTGGAGTTACCCGCGATAAAGAGTATGATCTGACAAAAGGAAAAAGCGATTCTAAAGTATTGTACTTTACTTCAAATCCTAATGGAGAAGCTGAAAAGGTCAAAGTTTTTCTTAAACCAAAACCCAAACTTAAAAAGTTACAATTTGAATTTGACTTTTCACTCTTGGCTATTAAAAACAGAAACTCACAAGGTAATATTCTAACTAGAAATCCTGTTCGCAAAATAGAATTAAGTGAAAAAGGCATTTCAACCCTTAGTGCTATCAATGTCTATTTTGATTCTTCCGTAATGAGACTTAACAATGAAGAAAGAGGCAATCTTCTTGGGGCCTTTAAAGAAGATGACAAAATCATATCTATATATAAATCAGGACACTATAAAATTACCGGTTATGATTTTTCTATCCATTTTGATGACAATCTGGAAATAATCGAAAAATTCAACCCTAATCGAATTATCACTACTATTTACTTTAACAAAAAAGAGAATAAATACTTTATAAAACGTTTTAAAGTTGAAAATACGGAAAGAAAAATGGATTTCATTCCGGATGACAAAAACATTTCTATTCTTGTGGTTTCTATTGATCATTTGGCAAGAGTCATGATTAAATATACCAATAAAAACAGTAAAGATATTCAATCTGAGATTATCTTATGTTCTGATTTTGTTGAAATTATGAATATTAAAGCTCGTGGAAAAAGATTAAATTTCAATAATATTAAGGAAATTACTCAAATGGAACCTCTTCCATATGAGGATGAAGAAAATCTGGAGGAACCCGATAACTCAAATGATTCCGAAAATAGTAATAGCGATTCCACAACGGCTGATGATATCGATTTGTCTTTAGCAAAAGAGATTTTCGAGACAATTGAACCAATTTCCCCGCCTGTTGTTAAACAAAAGAATAAAAGTATAGAGGAAGAAGAAGGAGGAGAGCAATTGACCTTATTTTAAAAATAAAAAAATGAATAAAATAAAGAGCTTCTCATTTTTGGCATTTGTTTTATTCAGCTATTATTGTGTCATTTTTGTTAGTTGCAAAAAGCCTGAGGAGCCTTATAAACCAACTCCTTATGACTTGCAAATTCCGAAATTCTTTCCAACTCAACTTAACATACCATCAAATAATCCATTAACTGTTGAAGGAGTTGATCTTGGTGAAAAACTTTTTCATGACAATCGTTTGTGTGGATACACCGGAAACAATCCTGACTCTATGATGTGTTGTGCTACCTGCCATGTAAAAGCGCATGCTTATGATGTTGGGATGGACAACCCTCGCTTTCCGGAAGGACGTACATTTGGGCGTTCCGGCATTTATACGCCACACAATGCCATGCCTCTCATGAATTTGGTTTTTAATCATGAAGGATATTTTTGGAATGGAATGATTCATTCAGATAATCCCGATCTTAATAGAAGAACTTTGGAAGATGTCGTAACAATGGGAATTATGGCTCCTCATGAGATGAACAGCACAACTGAAAAAGCTGTTGCCGCTATTAAGGGTGTTGGCTATTATCCATCCTTATTTAAAAAAGCTTTTGGAACGGAAGAAATCAATATTGATCGTATTGAAAAAGCTATTGCACAATATATCAGGACATTAATTTCTTCAAATTCCAAATTTGATCGCTATATGCGGGGAGAAGAACAGTTGACCTCTCAAGAATTACAGGGATATATTCTCTTTACGACTGAAGAAGGGGCAGACTGTTTTCACTGTCATGGTAGTGACGGAAACCCTTTGTTTACGACTAACCTTTTTTATAATAATGGATTAGAAAACGTATTTACCGACACCAGAGACAGATATTCAGTTTCCGGTGACAGTCAGGATATAGGAGCATACAGAGCGCCTTCTCTGCGTAATATTGAAGTTACTGCCCCTTATATGTACGATGGACGCTACAAAACTCTAGATGAAGTCCTCGAATTTTACAACACAGGGTTGGTTAATTCTCCATATATCAGCCCTTTAATGCACAAAATTTCTCAAGGTGGGGCTTATTTAACCCCAACACAAATGGCTAGTTTAAAAGCTTTTCTACTCACCTTGACAGATGAAGAATTTATTTCAGAAAATTAAATTATCCTATCATGAAAATATATACTAAAACAGGCGATCAAGGGGAAACTTCACTGGCAAGTGGAGGCAGAATAAAAAAATGGGATCCCAGACTGGAAGCATACGGGACAGTTGATGAACTGAATGCTTCAATCGGATTGATCCTTTCAGAAGAAAATTTACCCATGTTGACAAGAATTCAAAATCAGCTCTATATCATTGGCGGCATGCTTGCTACAGAGCCCGAGTCGTGGGACCGATATTGGAAAACAGCAGATATTAAAAGGTATATCTCGGAACTTGAAAACACTATCGATGAATTGTCTTTTGGATTGCCATCTTTGAGAAATTTTATTTTACCACAAGGGTCAAAGGCTATTGCCTATGTTCACCTGAGCAGGACAATTTGCCGAAGGGCCGAAAGAAATGTGTCCCAAATTTCTGAAGAGAAAGAAATCTATTTATTGCTTTTACAATATCTCAATAGGTTATCAGATTATTTCTTTATTTTAGCAAGATATTTGCACAAAATTCATGACATTCCTGAAACAAACTGGAAATCAGATAAATAAAATTATAAAAAAGAGTTGCCAATACTTATATTTTAATTTATATTTGCACCCCAAAAAATAAGCCTTATCAATAAATTATAATATGTATTGGACATTAGAGTTAGCCTCAAAATTAGAAGATGCCCCTTGGCCGGCAACAAAAGACGAGTTGATAGACTATGCTTTTCGTTCGGGTGCCCCAATGGAAATCATTGAAAATCTAAGAGAAATTGAAGATGAAGGTGAAATTTATGATTGTATTGAAGATCTATGGCCTGATTATCCGACAAAAGAAGATTTCTTTTGGCACGAAGAGGAGTATTAAAATAAAAAAAAAGTCCCGAGATTTCGGGACTTTTTTTTTATTTGATTGCAATGGTTTCAATCTCCACAAGAACACCCATAGGAAGTTCTTTCACTGCAAATGCAGCTCTTGCAGGAGGATTCTCAACATAATATTTTCCATAGATTTCATTCATCGGTTTAAAATTGCTCATATCACTCAACAAACAAGTTGACTTTACCACATCAGAAAATGAATATCCTGAAGCTTTCAATATTTGTCCAATATTCTTCATTACCTGTTCAGTTTGTTCAATGATACCGCCCTCCACAACTTTTCCGGTTTCGGGATTAATCGGAATTTGTCCGGAAATATATAACATTCCATTAATTTCGATAGCTTGGCTGTAAGGTCCGATTGCTTTCGGAGCATGTTCAGTCTGAATTACTTTTTTCATAATACAAATATTTTAAATTGTTATTTTATTACTTTCTTCTCAATTTTATAGCCAATGGTTGCAAAGAAAAGCAAATAAGCATAAGAAACAAAAAGAATCGCATAAGCCTGTTGTGGGTTATACAAATCAGAGAGTTTTCCGTAAATTAAAGGCAATACAGCACCCCCGGCGATTGCCATAATAAGAAATGCAGAACCTAACTTTGTATGTATTCCCAAATCACGAATGGAAAGAGGCCAAATAGCTGGCCACATGATGGCATGAGCAAAACTAAGACAAATAATGGCAACAATGGAAATAAATCCGGAAGTAGTCAAAGCAACGACTACAAGCACAATTGCTAAGAGCACCTGAATAATCAAAGCCAACCGTTGGGAAATAAATTTAGGGATCATCATAATACCGAGTAAATATCCCACAACCAAAGCAATGAGAGCAAGAACACTGAAGTTTTTAGCCACTGATATTGGAATATGGTTATAGCCGCCATATCTAACTAAATAGTCAATCGATATTACCTCTGCGCCAACATAAAAGAAAATGGCCAATATACCAAACCAAAGATAGGGATATGAAAATATAGATTTATGAGATTTTGAATGATCAGCCTCATTTACTTCTTCTTCAACTTCAGGAAGTTTTGCTGCCTTAATAAAGAGAACCAAAGAAATTAAAATGGTGGCCATAATAAGATAGGGAACAATAACTCTATTGGATAAATCTTGCAGAATAGCCTCTTTTTCAATCAAATCCGTAATATTTGGAAGAGAATTTACAAGTTCAATAGTGCCGGAAAAAATTACTGAATAGAGTACCAACACCCCAATCATTCCGGCAACTTTATTGCATATTCCCATAATACTCATTCTACGTGCAGCAGACTCAACAGGTCCTATAATAGTGACATAAGGATTAGCAGCTGTCTGAAGTAATGACAAGCCGATTCCCTGAACGAACAATCCGGTCAGAAAAAAATTATAATTCCTGTTTAATGCAGCCGGGACAAAAATAAGTGAACCGATCGCCATAATGATTAACCCTAAGGCCATTCCATTAGTAAAGCCGGTCTTTTTCAAAACCAACGAAGAAGGGATAGCCGTAACGAAATATGAAATATAAAAAGCAAAAGGTATGAAGGATGATTGAAAATCAGTCAGTTCACAAGCAGTTTTTAAAAATGGGATTAAAATACTATTTAACCAGGTAACAAAACCAAAAACAAAGAACAAACTCCCGATTACAAAAATGCTGAATGAATTGTTATTTTTCTTTTTCATCATGACTAGTAATTAAATATATCGGCAAAAATAGCAAAAAAGCAATTATCAAAAAAATTCTAAATAAATAAAATAGCCTTATTTTATTAAAGAAAGTGAATATTGATACATCACAATAGCTGCTGCAACCGAAGCATTCAAAGACTCAGCCTTTTGCCCTTGAACAATGGGGGAAGGAATATGAATTCTTTTATTTATAAAAGGTTTATTTTCTTCAGAAATTCCTGTTGATTCATTGCCGATTACAATAATAGCATCAGAAGGAAATAATGATTCCGCAATATTCGTGCCTTCCATAAAAGTGCCAAAGACATTACTATTATTTTGTCTGGCTTTAAAGAAAGAGGGAAGATTTGTATAGACTAATTTAATACGACAAAAAGAGCCCATGGTTGCCTGAATAGTCTTCGGATTTGTAAATTCAACAGTTGTTTCGGAACAAAGTATCTGCCGGAAACCAAACCACTCAGCTGTTCGGATAATCGTTCCCATATTACCAGGATCACGAATATCATCTAAGACTAACAATGGCAATTTGTCATCAATATCAGCGATAGAAAAGTGTGGGGCAAAAACTACAGCCAACACTTCTTGGGGAGTTTTTAAATTGCTCATTCGCTCCATTTCCGAATAAGAAGCAATAAAAATATTAATCTTATCTGAAATTAAATCTTCATGTTCTTCAATCCACTTCTCGGAAGCATACAACTCTTTAACTTTCATTGACGAATTAAGCAGCTCACAAACAGATTTTGTTCCTTCAACAATAAAAAGGGAAAGGTTATCTCTTACTTTTTTTTGATGAAGTTGGCGCACTTCAGAAATTTTATTTTTAGCAATCATTGTTAAAGGCTATCTTGTGTAATTTGGCTAATATCTTTATGTTCAGGATAATCAAGAGAATAATGAAGACCTCTGCTTTCATGGCGATTCAGGGCATGCTTAATGATTAGATAACCAACATTTATTAGATTTCTCAATTCACAGATTTCAGGATTCAATATAGATTTTTTATACAGCTCCTCTGTCTCAAGATATAAAATATTAAGTCTTCCCAAAGCCCTCTTTAGTCGCAAATTTGATCTTACAATGCCAACATAATTTGACATGATGGTTTGTAGTTCCTTCTTAGTTGTGGTAATGAGCACCATTTCTTCGTTTAATACAGTCCCCTCAGAATTCCATTCAGGAACCTCATAACAAATGCTAATAGAATTAATATTCTCAACAGCTTTCAGACAACTTCGATGAGAAAAGACCAATGCTTCCAAAAGAGAATTAGAGGCAAGGCGGTTGGCTCCATGTAGTCCCGTTGAAGCACATTCTCCTGATGCAAAAAGATTTGCGATAGAAGTTTGCCCCCATTCATCTGTCTTAATTCCCCCACAAGAATAGTGGGCTGCAGGCACAACAGGAATCATATCTTTAGTAATATCTATACCGATGCTGAGACATTTTGCATAAATATTGGGGAAATGCTCAAAAATTTCGGTTTTATCTATCAAAGTTGTATCTAAATAAACATATTCACAGCCGGTCACTTTCATCTCATTATCAATAGCCCTGGCAACGATATCTCGCGGAGCAAGTGAGCCTCTTTGATCATATTTATGCATAAAGGGTTCTTTTTTCCAATCTTTAAGAATTGCTCCGGCACCTCTCATTGCTTCGGTTATCAAAAAAGAAGGAGTTTCCTTTGGGTTATAGAGAGATGTGGGATGAAACTGAACAAATTCCATTCCGCTAACCACTCCCTTTGCTCTATAGACCATTGCGATACCGTCTCCGGTAGCGATTAGGGGATTAGTAGTATTACCATATACGTTGCCTATTCCTCCTGTTGACATCATGGTAACTTTAGAAAGAATAGTATTAACTTCTTGACTAGCAGGATTATAAATATAGGCTCCGTAGCAAGTAATGCCGGATGTACGCCGATTAACCTCAATGCCTAAATGATGCTGTGTAATAATTTCAACGGCAAGTTGTTGTTCCAGAATTTCAATATTATCATGATTTAATACAGCCTGAATGAGTTTCTGCTCTATTTCAAGACCGGTAATATCTTTATGATGAAGTACCCTAAACTCAGAATGACCACCTTCTTTGGCAAGTGAAAATTTTCCTGATTTTGTTTTATCAAAATCAACCCCCCACTCTACCAATTCCATCACTCTGGATGTTGATTCTCGAATAGTTATTTCCACAATTTTTCTGTCGGAGAGTTCATCTCCTGCAATCATGGTATCCTGAATATGTTTTTCGTATGTGTCCGGCTGGTAAATAACGGCTGCAATTCCTCCTTGTGCATATTTGGTCGAGGTATCATCAATTTTGGATTTAGTAACCACACAAACTTTCCCATAATTGGCTGCTTTTAAAGCAAAACAAAGACCGGCGATACCTGAACCGATAACCAAAAAATCAACTTCTTTTCTCATAACCAAATATTTTAAATATCAAGAATTTTACCATCGTTTCTTTTTCTACGACGATCTTCTCTTTTTTTATAACGTTCCTTAGCTTTATTTAATGATTTTTCATCAAAACGAATTTTCCCTATTGAGGATGAAACAGCAGCAATATGACTGGCATAACGTTTCACATATGACGAGGGATGCCCCGGATTCCTTTTAAGAGGATTGGGATATGAAGCAACAATCAGTGATGCCTCTCTGCGGGTAAGATTCTTGGCGGATTTATCAAAATAATGTTGTGCAGCAGCTTCAGCACCATATATGCCATCACCCATCTCTATAACATTTAAATATACTTCCATAATTCTCTCCTTACTCCAGAAAGTTTCAATTAAAAAAGTAAAGTAAACTTCTCCCCCTTTTCGCACCCAAGATTGTTTTGGCCAAAGAAAAACATTTTTTGCGGTTTGCTGAGAAATTGTACTGGCTCCGCGTTTTCTTCTTCCACTTTCACGCTCATCAATTGCCTGTTGAATAGCTGCCCAGTCGAAACCACTATGCCCAAGAAAATTACGATCTTCTGCTGCCACTGAACAAGAAGGCAAATAGGGTGAAATGTCATCCAAATCTTTCCATTTTTTTTCTATCGGACTCCCATACTGAACTTTTCTTATTACCATTAAGGCTGTAACAGGCGGATTAATCCACCGATATGCAATTGGCAATAAAATACTTAATAGAAAAATAACCAATACTATCTTGCCTATTAAGACAAAAAACCTCCTGGAAAAACTCCCTTTTTTACCCTTATTTTTTTTCTTTTTTGAAGCCATTTTCACTAATATTTTATCCCGCAAAAATAGCAATTATTAATGAATAGATATTTCAAAATTTATTCACCTTCTTTGACACTATTTTTTGTACTTTTGCATTCTGTTTGAAAATGAACCATAATTCATGAATAATCTTGTTGAATTTATTAAAAAATATTTCCATTATTTATTGTTCATTATTTTACAAATCACCTCTATTATTTTAATATATAACAACATAAACTATCCACGTTTTGTTATCGCTAAGATATCAAAAAACATCACTACTCCATTTAATACAGGATGGAATAATTTCACCAGACATTTAAATTTGAATAAGGAAAATGAATATCTGATGCAACAGAATATTAAACTGATGAGAGAAACTAAAAATAACTTCATTTTTCAACAAGACTCTTTATTTTCTGTTGATTCTATCAATGACAGAAGTAAAAAAATTCGACTTTATGACTATACATACGCAAATGTCATCTATAACACAACCAATAAAAAACATAATTATTTAATTCTCGACAAAGGCAGTAATGACGGAATCACTATTGACATGGCTGTCCTTTCAGCACAAGGTGTTGTAGGTGTTGTTAATGACGTTTCTACCAATTTTTGCACCGTGATGTCATTGTTGCATCCTGATACCCGAATTAGCGCGAAAGTAATGCCTATTAACCAAATTGGAACTGTAATATGGGAAGAAAACAACCCGGAATATGCCTATTTGAATGATATTCCTCAACATTTGAAAGTAAATGTCGGGGACTCTGTTTTTACAAGTGGTTTCTCCAATGTTTTTCCCGAAAATATTCTTATTGGAATAGTTAAAGAAAAGAATAGTAATCCCAAGAATAGTTTTCTCTCTATAAAAATTAAACTTGCTACAAAGTTCAACAATATAAACCGAGTATATTTAGTAACTAATTTATATAAACA
>JAEWNB010000190.1 GCA_023392945.1 Bacteroidota bacterium | reverse complement strand
GCATCAACTGCAAGGAAAAAGACCACTCTGTTTTCCGGTTTCTGATTAGCACGGATATAATAAGTTAATCCGTTATCCAATTTGCCTATTTTAACCTTTGGATCAATCGGTAAAGGGTCATTGGAATTGAACGAAGGAGTTTGTGCAAAAAGCACAATTCCGGTCAGCAAGAAAATTGCCGACAATAACAGTTTAAAGGGTTTCATTTAAAATAATTTTGGTAAATATTAAGTTTTACAAATCAATAACGAAGTATTAAATATAATAGTATATAACATCCTAATTTTTTATAAATAAAGAACGTCTCATAAATCAATAATGAATATTAATTCGCTTTTTTATATTTATTTACAACCATAAAAACAACTTTCATATCAAATTACTGTATGATTATGATCTATTTTACAATAAGATACGACTGTGTTTTTTAATTTTAAAAAAGCTTGTTATTGATTTCTTATGTTTTTTACGACCTTTTTTGACCCAATTATCCAGCGTTTGTGCTGCAGCTATCCGTCCAATTTCGATTATCTCTTCAGCTTTTAAAAAATCATAAGTACTACAAGAATCTTTGGATATGTTTATCATGATATCGGGTGGAAATTTTTCCAGCAAAAGTTGTGAAGTACCGCTAATCATCAGGGTGATCGTTTTAGTTAAAAGGTGGATATATCCAATTTTTTCCTCTTTATTTTTGGAGTCGCCATTTCTTATTTGGTTGTATAACTCTTCCCTTTTTGACTTGTACCCGGAAGCCCGCTCCTCTTTTTCTTTAACGAAACCCGACAGTTTTATCGCGGGAACATTTGCATTCACATCGACAACTACCAGCATATCTCCACGACTTCTTTTAGCATGACTGACAGGAATATTGTTCAAAACACCCCCATCAACCAACAACCCGTCAGAGGTCTTAACAGGAGTAAAGAAAGTAGGAATAGCAATAGAAGCTCTGATTGCGTCATAGAGGCTTCCTTTGGTAAAAACGACCTCTTTTTTGTTTATGATATCAGCAGCAACTGCAGCATAAGGGATTCTGAGGCTTTCAATATTGGTATCCGGAATAAATTCCTTTATTGTGGTCATTACTTTATCTCCTTTAATTAACCCCTGTGAGCTTAAGGTAAAGTCAACCATACTTATTATTTTTTTTCTATCCAGAGAAAGAAGCCAATTTTTAAACTCAGACATTTTTTCCAAAGCATAAATTCCACCCACAAGCGAGCCCATGGATGTTCCTGCCACAGCAACAATCTCAAAACCACGCTTTTCCAACTCTTCAATAACCCCAATATGGGCCATACCTCTGGCCCCGCCGCCTGATAAAACTAATGACACTTTCTGTTTCATGGCAATTTTATCTTGATCGATTCTATAGTGGAACAAATGTACTACTAAATCTTATGAATTCAACAATTATCTTTAAAAATTGATTGATTAGTTATTATTTTTTTTCTCCAAGCTATTGATCAAAGAGAGAACTGAATAGATAATTCTTTCAATAAAAAAATAATTCTACTTCTTGATAAATTTACCTGAAATAGTCCCTTTACTTCCCTTGAGGCAAACAAAATATATCCCTGAAGGAAGATTGGAAATATTTACATCGGTATGATTATCAACTATATTATCTGTATATACAATCTGTCCCAAAAAATTGATAATTTCCACATTTTCATAGTCAGCAGTTCCTACAATATGCAACAGGTTGCTAGCCGGATTAGGATAGATTAGAAGTTTATCTTTGGCATAATTTTGCTGAATACCTGTCATGTAATCATAGTCTATATTATCCACATAATATTGATTGGCTTCACCATTTCCGTAGAAGTCAATTGCGTGAAGTGATTTTGCTATTCCTATATCAGCAACTCCCAGACTCCATTGCCATGAATATATGAGTGAATCACTCAGATAAAATTCAGCATAATCGGAATCAAGGTCAATGAGAAATTTAATATGAAACCACTGATCATAAGGATAGGTAAAAGTGGCAGCAGTATCAATACCGGCATTAAGAAAGCCAAATGAAGATTCAATAAAATAAATTTCAGCACCCCAATAGAGTGTGGTTCCGAAATTCTGTAATATATTAAAATAACCTTCTTTATCCGACGGAATATAGAAATCTGCTTCCACATTGTGAGTTCCGCTGGTGCTTCGTGGAAACAACAAAACACAATCATCGTTATTGGTAATTTTCAAAGAATTGACACCACCGGAAGCCTGCTCTGATGAAACGAGAGCATCATCCGTTCCTCCGACAGAACCGCTCCAGGTAGTCCAAAAGGTACGTCCCATTGCCTGAGCCGATTCAACAATATATTCGTCGGCAACATAATCTTCAAAAGTTTCATAATGAAGATTATCAAAGGTGGTTGTAAAAGTGCCTTTCAACCATTCGGAAGTCCCGTTTATATCACAATTTGCCTGAACATAAACATCATAAGTCGTATTTGGAGCAAGAGCTGTCAACTGATAAGTATTTGAATTAACGACTATTGAAGTTCCGGTTCCCCGAACAAAGCCGGAAACACCATATTCAACATTCCAGGAAGGAACAAAACCCGATTGCGTCCACCCGATAGTAGCTGTTGTATTGGAGATATTATCGGGAATAAAGTAAATTGGGGTAAGACATGATCCAAGATTTTCAATGGTGATATCATCAATTTTTATTTTATCCATATTGTAACATTCATTATGAAGAAATGCAATATGAACAGTTTGTCCTGCATATAAGGCTCCCGGAATATCAATGTTTCTAAATGTCCAACCGCTAAAAGAGATGGTTTCACTAAAGAGAGAAGTGGAGAAATCGGCTGTATCGGTTCCGGTGGTAGAAAGCAGTACTTCATAATGTTCTGCTCTATGAAGCGTATCATTTGGTGCTACCCAATAGCTGAGTCGGATTCCGGAAGGGGGAACAAGCAGTGGAGGCATAACTAAATAATCATTCGGGATTGAATAGGAATTTGATGCAGCCGTATAGGTGTCACTATGAGCATCATGTAACCTACATGCCAATCTATACCAGCCATATCCATTCCCATTTGCATCAATTGTGGTAATACAATTTTGCCAAAACTCATTCTCAAAATCCTGCCTCCAGGGGAAAGTGTTGATAACAAATGTTTCACAGGTATCCTGCATCATTGTTACCTGCGTGGTCACGGGGGTAGATTCACAGGTATCGGCATTATATAAAGCCGATACTCCATAAGTATGGGTACCTATAGGAACTCCCGTATCGATATAGTTTCGAGAAGTAACCGGAACAGGAGGAAGGAGAGCTCCATCCCGATAAACATTAAAACTACTGACTATGGTTCCGCCACCTTCAACCCAACCTTTTATATCCCAATTAGATGAATTATCGGGTTCAAAAGATAATGTTGTCCATAATCCGTTTCGATAACATACATTTCCTTTCATAGGTTCTGCTGTGGTAGAATTAACAAAGCAAAGTGTTCTGAGAGGACCTGTTTGAATACCAATCCACATTTCCTGAGTTGCATCTATTGC
>JAEWNB010000080.1 GCA_023392945.1 Bacteroidota bacterium | reverse complement strand
GGTGTTGCCGTTATGGGAATGGAGAAAATAGATTTTATTTGGTATTTAAAACATATCAGTTGGATTGCTTTAGTAGGTTATTTTGCAGGCTGTGGAACGTTTATTTTGGAAAAAGGAATCCGTTCTTCCTTGGGAGATGATCATACTGCAGTTGAAGCAAAAGAGATTGTTTTTACTCAAGATGGAGTTAAAGAGTATATGAACTCCAATACTTTTTATCTCATTCAGGATGCACAAGGCATCAAGGACAGCACCCTGATCAGATTTTTTCAATATAATGAAAAAGAAAATGGCTTCTGTGGTGTTAATCAACAGGATTTCATCTCAATGGCTCCCAAAAAAGAAATTTACTATTTTAATAACGCAGCCAATCTGACCAAGGGAGATATGAAAATTGAAATAAAAGACACCATGGCATACGTTTCATACGGAGAGAATTATTTTGTTGTGACCAAGTCCGGGCAGTTGTTTTCTGTTTCAGGAGAGAACATTTTACCATTGAAGAAACTTGAATAGTTAAAAATTTGTCTTGAAATAATCTGACTATACTTCTAGGACAATTGTCTCAAATATTCAATACATGCGACCGAGTTAAATTTATACTATAACTATACCCTTACTTTACTTAAATATATATCCCAGTTCTATTCCGAAACTCCAATAGGAGCCATTGGTTGTAATAGTCGGAGTGTAGATTTTTTCACCATAATTTATGGAAAAAGTGGCATTGTCACATTCCCACATATCTCTTAATCCGGCATGGTAAGCTCCAAAAAGACCGACTACCATATTGAATTTTGTAACATATTGCAATTGTACTTTGTTGCTGATTAACACATTAAAATTGTTTTTTAAAGAATTATAATAAATACTATAATAATTTTCTTCGAGAGTCGTCCCAGCTGCACCATAAGAATATGAATCCTCGTGGAAACAAAAATCAAAATCCAGCCCCGAATTGAATCCGACATAAAATCCAGGTAATATTTTATAACGGTATCCGATATGTAGCGGAATACTCAATGCTCTGTATAATACATCGTAACCCGTATGGAAAGCAAAAATATCCTTTACCCCTATAACCATACCGTAATTGTAGTACCCGATTCCGGTTCCGATTTCAATATTATTATCGAAAATAACTTTGAAAGAGAGGTTTTCTACCACAGCCAGAATATCCATTCCAATATATAAATCTCCCGCATCATTGTTTGATTGGGAATAAACGTCCTTATGACATCCGGACTCTACACCCAAATAATATTTTTGTGCATGAGCGGGAATACTTAAAAACAGGAGCACAATCCCTAATAAACTAAAAATTTTTTTCATGATTTATTGATTTTTACTATACTTACTTCTGTTTATTGTCATTTTGCGATTTATTCCGATAAAATAATTCTTTTCTGAATATTATATTTACCTAATATAACATGATCACTTATCCATCATTAATGTTTTTAATTGTTTTTTAAAAAGTAAATTTTAGTACAAAAAAACTTAATCATATCAAGTAAGGAAACAAATTTAAAATATTATTTTTTATTATTCTATTTCTCAATAAAAAAATATTCATCTAATAACCAATATGATAAGTAAAAATAGAAAAAATAATTCAAAAACAAACACTTAACAAAGTAAAATTTCGGAACAATTTGAAAAAAACAGGATTATTAAAAATTTGATTTTTAAAAATAATTACCTCCATTATTTAATATTAAAAATCGATCCACAAACCTAAAAGATTGCAGCGAAAACCACGCAAAGGCGAGGGCTTTGGAGCAAAGAGAGCGGCATAACAATGCCCGTAGAGACGCAAAATCTTGCGTCTCTACAAACAATTCCAATTTTTCATGTCCAAAACCCTACAGCGAGTGTAGCGAGCCGGAACACCCAAAAAAAGGGATTAATTATTTATTCTGTGCGAATTCACGTCCTGCTCTAAGGCAAGCCAGATTAACCTTTACCACCTCTTCTCCTTTAGAAGCAAAAACATCAGAAACCGCATTTTCAATATCTTTAAAATCCATTTTCAGAAATGGAGAAGCGGCACCCAGTATAACCATATTTGCAGAACGGGCAGAACCCAAATCTTTCGCAATTTGATCGGCATTGATAACCACAATATTTTTAATTTTCGCAAATTCGGCATTCAGAGACTCAGTATCAGGGTAGTTAGCTATATTGACGAATGGCTGGTCATTGGTAATAACCGTTCCATCTTCAGACAACCAGGGCAAATATCTAAGTGACTCCATCGGTTCAACAGAAATGATAAGGTCTGCTTTTCCCATTGGGATAAGGTCAGACGCAATTGGATAATCAGCGACTCTGAAATTAGACTGCACATCACCGCCGCGTTGGCTCATTCCGTGGACCTCAGCTTGTTTCATATAGAGACCTTTTTTTACTGCTGCATAACCAATAATTGAGGCAATAGAAAGAATTCCCTGACCTCCGACACCTGCTAATATTATATCTATTTTCATTTTTATACTATTAAATTCGTTAATTAGAAAAATTTTATCGGGCAATATTAAGTAAGCTACGCTTTAGCTTTAGCTTTCATTCTTTTGCTCAAAGTTTGAACACATTCACGAGTAGGTATTATCACAGAAACACCTTGATATTCAATTTCTTCTTCTATTACTTTCAAATTTTCAAGATGTCTGTTTTTCAAAGGTTTAATTTCACGAATATGCTCTTCTTCAACGCCCAATCCTTTGCAGATGGAACCAATCTTACCAAGAGCATGGGAATCCTGACCTCCGGTCATACCGGTAGTACTATTATCAAGAATTAGTACCGTAATCGGGGTATTTTCATAGATTGCATCCAAAAGAGATGTCATCCCGCTGTGAGTAAATGTTGAGTCACCGATAACAGCAATTGCTGGCAGCAGGCCGGCATCTGCAGCACCTTTAGCCATTGTAATAGAAGCACCCATATCCACCGTAGAATAAATAGCATTATACGGTGGCAAAGCGCCTAAAGTGTAGCAGCCGATATCTGCAAAGACTTTCCCTTTACCATATTTTTCCATTGCCTCATTGAGCGCGTTGTATGTATCAATATGAGGACAGCCATTGCAAAGCGCAGGAGGTCTGGGAACGACAATTGCGGGGATGGGAGCACCTTGTTCCTGTGGAAAGCCCAAAGCAATGCCAACTACATTAGGATTCAGTTCGCCCATTCGTGGCAAAGTTCCATCCAGTCTTCCTTTAATAATGCCGGTTCTATTCAACAAACCCCTTAATTGTTCCTCAATAATAGGATAACCTTCTTCAATTACCATAACTGATTCACATTCGTCAACCAAACGGGTAATCAATTTTTTGGGTAAAGGATATTGAGAAATTTTAAGCACAGGATATGGACAAGATGTTCCAACATAACATTCCATCAAATAGTTATATCCTATCCCTGAAGCGATAATTCCCATAGATTTATCTTTTCCTTCAAAGAAGTGGTTGTAAGATGAATTTTCAGATTCTTCTTCCAATGCCGGCTGTTTGTCAAGTAATTGCTTATAATTTACCTTAGCAATAGCGGGCAATAGGATAAACTGTTTTGGATTAGAGTGAAGATGAATGGTATTTTGCGGCTTAATGGCTTTCCTTTCAACTCCGGAGCGGGAATGGGCCATACGTGTGGTAATACGAATCATCACAAGCACCTTATGTTTCTCTGAGAAATCAAAAGCATCATAAGTCATATCATAAGCTTCCTGTTGATTTGACGGTTCAAAAACCGGCACAAAGGCAAATTTTCCGTAATAGCGAGAATCTTGTTCATCCTGAGAAGAGTGCATTGAGGGGTCATCAGCAACTACCACCACCAAACCTCCATTAGCACCGGTAATAGCAGCATTCATAAAAGGGTCGGCAGCCACGTTAAGACCAACATGTTTCATACAAACCATAGCTTTCTTTCCAGCATAGGACATCCCGATTGCAGACTCCATGGCAGTTTTTTCATTACCGGCCCATATGCTATGGACATTTCCCTCTTTAGCCTGTTTGGAATGTTGAATAAATTCGGTTATCTCCGTAGAAGGAGTTCCCGGGTAAGCATAAACTCCTGAAAGACCCGCATCCAAAGCAGCCTGAGCGATAGCTTCATCTCCTAAAAAAAGGTGTTTAGACATAATGTTTATATTTTAATAATTAATTGATTATCAATATTTTATTTTAACTTTTATCTCTATAATTAACTTATGCAAAGATACAATAATTATTTTTAAAAATATAATATATGTAATTCACTCAATCTATATTGTAAGGCCTTTAATTAAACAAAAATATGTATTTTTGCAACGATTTAAATAAAAAAAGAATGGATACAACGCGACAATTGAAAATTTCACAACTCATCAAAAAAGAGCTTGCAGATATATTCCTAAAGGATGGCACTTCAATATACGGTTGTATGATAACTGTGACTAAGACTACAGTTACAAAAGATTTATCAATAGCCCGTTCCTATCTTAGTATATACAATGCCAAGGATTCCGAATTAGTCATAAAAACAATTCGCAGCAACACCAAAGAAATTCGTTTTCGTCTTGGGCAAAAAATAAAAAATCAAATCCGCATTATTCCTCAACTTGAGTTTTTCTTAGATGATTCTTTAGATTACATTGAAAATATTGAGAAACTCCTGAAAGAATAGATTTTGAAAAGTACTAGCAACAAAACCGCTTTTTTTATTGCTTGGAGATATTTATTTTCAAAAAAGAAACATAATATCATCAACATAATATCCATCATATCCACAATAGGGATAATGGTTAGCACAGCGGCTCTCATCCTCATTCTTTCAGTTTTCAACGGAATGGAGAATTTTATTTCAGGATGTTTTAATTCCTTCAATCCTGACTTAGAAATTAAACTTATTGAAGGGAAATCTTTTTCCGTTGATTCTTTTCCAATGCAGAAAATCCAATCTTTGGAGGAAGTTGAATCTGTTCAGGAAGTTGTTTCCGATTTAGCTCTTATCAGTTATGATGACAGACAGACATTGGTAAATTTAAAGGGAATTTCAGACAATTATATACGTATAAACAGGACCGACACCTTGCTGATTGACGGAGATTTTTCTTTAGGAAGAGGGGAGTACAATTACACTGTAATGGGAGCCGTCACGGCAGGAACACTTCAGATAAATCTTAATAGCAATAAAATGCTAAAGGTATATTATCCTAAACGCACTAAAAAGAATCTCATCAATTCTGCTGATGCATTCAATGTACGATACTTAATTCCTTCAGGTGTATTTGCCACATACACTCAGTATGATGAAGAGTACATTTTTTGCTCGATTGATTTTATCAGAGAGTTGATGGATTATGAGGGTGAAGTTACCTCAATGGAAGTAAAATTAAAAAATAATACTGCCGGCAATGACTGTCAGGAAAAAATAGAAACCATTTTGGGGAATCGCTATCAGGTTCAAAATAAATTTCAACAAGAGGAGTTACTCTTTAAGACAATGAAATCAGAGAAACTAATTATCTTTTTCATTCTTGCCTTTATAATGGTAGTAGCAACATTTAATATTATTGGGACACTGGGAATGCTAATAATTGAAAAAAAATCTGACATCACCGTCTTTAATAGCTTAGGCGCTAAATCTTCGCTTATTGGAAAAATTTTTATTTTTGAAGGGATGTGTATCTCATTTTTAGGAGGAGTAGCCGGAATGATTTTAGGATCTTTTATTTGTTTCATTCAGCAGGCATTCCATATTGTAAGATTTGGGAGCGGGGAGGGAAATTTCATTCTAAACTATTATCCGGTTTCGATGGAGGCAGCTGACTTTATTATTGTTTTCATCACAATTTTATTAATCAGCTTATTAGCTTCATGGATTCCAACAAAAGTAATCAAAAAAACGCTTTTAAAAAATATCATCAACTAGTAATAATCTTGTTTAAAAATTGTTATACTTGAAAAAAAAAACGATATTCATGAGAAATATAATAACTTTTCTATTGATTTTCCTTAACATAGGGATGTTGAAGGCGCAAATACCGATTGGAACTTTTCGCTCTCATTTGCCTTATAAATCTTTTCATTCGGTAGCTTCCACATCAGACTACATCTATGCTGCTACAAATAAAAGCCTTATGTTACTGAAAAAATCAGACAGAGAAGTTAGTTCCTGGTCTAAAATTGACGGTCTTTCGGAAGTAGGAATTTCAATGATTTATTATTCAAAAGAGAATGATGTTTTAATCATTGCATATTCTAACTCCAATCTTGACTTTATAAAAAATGACAAACTTTTCAATGTTGCTGATATAAAGAATAAACAGCTAATAGGATCAAAAAAAATTAATAATATATATGTCAATGAAGATATAGCATTTCTATCCTGTGCATTTGGGGTAGTATTAATTAATTTGCAAAACTATACCATTCAAGACACATGGTTTACAACAAGAAACAATGAAATATATGAAGTAAAGGACTTTACTATATTAAACAACAAATACTATCTAACTACCGCAAAGGGAATTTTTAACATTGAGACTGATAATATCCGAGTAATGGATTTTGCCGAATGGAAATTTGAAGATGAACTTGGGGAGTTTGATTATAACATGATTCAAACATTTCATAACCGTCTTTATGCAAACAAAAACGGCAATTTAGTTTTAAAAGATTCGATTTTTGTGATGGACGGAGGAGTATGGAATTATGATTCAACAATCTATTCTCATATTGTTCGCTCAATTGATGCCACTGACGATGAATTGCTTGTTTGTGACTGGAATTGTGTTCATGTCTATGACACAAATGAGATACAGACCTATTATGGAACATGGAGTGACGGTTCTATTTTAGAGCAGGCACGACAGGCAATTTTTGACGGAAAAGAAGACATCTGGGTAGCAGATGACTATATGGGACTTATCTATCTAAACAGACCATATACTTATAGTGCGATTTTTACTGCTAATGGTCCTTGTTCTGAGATGGTTGAAAGTATTGACTGCTCCAACGGAGTAGTTGCCGCAGTCCCGGGGACTAGATCAGGTTGGGGAATATCTTATTTTCCACCCTTTATAAGTTATTTTGCTAACGAAACATGGAATTGTAATATTTACGATTTCAGTGCCTTTCCCGATGCACACGATTTAACAAAAGTTGTCATCAACCCCCGAAATTCCAATGAATTTTATATTGGCAGCTGGGGCTCAGGACTTTTTAAGTTTAAAGATGGTCATATAGTACAAAACTACACCACCGAAAATAGTCCACTGCAAAGCTCAAACAATTTAATTTTTGTATCCGGATTGTGTTTTGACAATAACAACAACCTTTGGATGACAAACAGTCAAACCCCCTACCCTCTTAAAGTGATCAAAAGTGACGGAACCTGGGCTTCATTCAGCCTTAGTCCTTATATTACCAGTACATCAGGTGTCGTTGCTGAACATGTACTTGTAGATCCAAATAACTATAAATGGATTTCATTTCCTCGGTCAAACCAGTTAATAGTTTATAATGACAATAATACCATCAGCAATAGCAGCGATGATAAAGTGAGGAGTATTGATTTGAACAGCTACGCAAATGTACAAACAGCTACTATAAGTTGTCTTGCGGCAGATAAAGAAGGAGATGAAATCTGGATTGGAACTGAACAAGGCATTAAGGTTATTTACAATTCATCCTATGCTTTTTCCAACACTTTATATGCACAAAACATTTTGGTAGAACAAACTATTCCAACAGATGATACTGTCTATGTTCAAAATCTATTGGAATTTGAATCAATAACTGCTATTGCTGTAGATGGGGCTAACAGAAAATGGATTGGCACCTCAAAAGCCGGAGTCTTTCTTATCTCCGAAGACGGCACTAAAGAACTTTTGCATTTTAACGAAGATAATTCCCCTCTTTTTTCTAACCAAATAACCTCCATTGCTATTAATCATGAAAATGGCGAAGTATTTTTTGGCACAACCAATGGGGTAATATCCTACAGAGGAACAGCCACCTTTGGTAAAGACGATTTCGAAGAAGCTTTGGTTTTTCCAAATCCTGTCAGAGATACTTATAACGGCGTAATTGCGGTAAGTGGACTGATGGAAAAATCTTTTTGCAAAATTGTAGATGCTTCAGGGAAACTTGTTTGGCAGGGATATGCAAATGGAGGAGAATTGATTTGGGATGGTAAAGATTTTTATGGCAATAGACCTGCAACCGGAGTCTATTTTGTTTTTGCTTCAGACAAGACCGGAAAAGAAAAGAAAGTTGCCAAAATACTTTTCATTAATTGATCCCATTATGTTAGCTTGCACTAAAGGTATTGTTATCCATAAAACCAAATATGGTGATCACGCAATTATTGTTAAATTATACACTGAAAAATTTGGAACACTCTCCTTTATTATTAAAAATGCTTTTTCTAAAAACAACAAATTTAACATTGCTCATTTTGAACCACTTGCACTAGTAGAAATAAACTTTGAAAATAAAAAGAATAGTCAATTACATTTTATTAAAGAAATAAATCATTACTACCATTTTTCTAAAATCCCCTTTGATAACATAAGAATTTCTCTACTGATCTTTTATAATGAATTGCTCTATAAATTGCTGATTGATGCCGGAGAAGATGCTGCTCTTTTTGCATTTCTTGAAGAAAACATAATGAAACTTGATAATGAAGAAATTTTAACTGACATTCATATCAAATTCATGATTCAACTATCAAAAATACTTGGATTCTGTCCAGACAACCAATATTCAGAGAAAAATTGTTATTTTAATTTTGACATCGGGTTTTATGGTCCTTTATTTTTTGAAAATCAAAATATACTCTCCCAAAAAGCATCTTCATACCTTAATGAACTTTTAAATTCGATGGATAATCAACATTACGGCATTTACCCAGCAAAATCAGTCCGAAATGAATTACTTCACGGATTAATTTACTATTTCAAACTTCATAATGAACATATTAAAAATATTGAATCAGTAGAAATTATTGCTGATATACTTAATTAATTTATATCTTTGCAAACTATTTTTTCAAACATACTAATTATTAATTTTAAGATTACTATTTATGGAATCAAAAGACCTTCTCCACCCCGAAAATGATGAAAATCAAGATCTTGTGGTGAATTCCGGTGCTTCTGTTGAAGACCAAAACAATACGGAATTAGTTGATATTAATTCAAATGGAATGCCAATTGAGGAACCTGTTGCTGAGGAACCTGTTGCTGAGGAACCCGTTGCTGAGGAACCTGTTGTTTAAGAACCCGTTGCTGAGGAACCCGTTGCTGAAGAACCCGTTGCTGAAGAACCTGTTGCTGAAGAACCTGTGGCTGAAGAACCTGTGGCTG
>JAEWNB010000122.1 GCA_023392945.1 Bacteroidota bacterium | reverse complement strand
TGTTGAACTAAACCTTCGGTAAATAAAGAATTGTGAATATGATAATTTAGCCTCGGGAGTAGTTCAACGTGCAAATGTAATAAGATTTTTTAGATATTCACTTTTAAAATCAAAAAGAATGAATATGATACCAAAAACTATGCAAAAGGGTTTTGTTACAATAGTAGAACAAGCCTGTGAGAGTGTTCCTGGATTTAGGAACAGCTATCAAAAATTTCATCAAAAAGCAATCATTGAGCAAAATAGTTCAAGTTTTGTGGAAAATTATGGACGGAGTGCTTCCCAAATTGCGCTTCATTTCGGGATTAGTCCAGAAAAGCTTAGTGTAGAAGAGATCAACAGTTATTTGTACTATTTAAGTATGCATGAAAATTATAGTGAAAGCTATTTTAAGTGTACCGTATTTGGTATGCGCTATTGGTTTAGATTGTTTGATATGGAAGATAAAGCCATCCGAATGCCACCTATCAAGAAGAAAGAGACTTTACCAGTAGTATTAGGCAAAGAGGAGTGTAAAGAGTTGTTCTCTGCACCTAGAATGTTTAAACATAAAATTGTATTAACGTTGGCATACAGTGGTGGATTAAGGATGAATGAACTTCGCCATTTACGCATAAGCGATATTGATTTTGATCGGATGCAAATAAGAATCCAACAAGGAAAAGGGAAAAAAGATCGGTATGTGGTTTTGTCAAAGATCATGAAACAAGCATTGGAAAAATATTATGCTATAGAGAAGCCGGAAGTTTTTGTATTAAATGGTCACGAAAAAGGGGAACGTATGGGAGAAAGGAGTATTCAATATGTCATTAATGAAGCCCTTAAAAAGACCAATATTAAAAAAGCTGTGACTATGCATACCCTAAGACATTCTTATGCAACTCATTTGTTAGAAGATGGAGTTGATCTTTTCAGTATTAAGCATCTTCTTGGACATAGTGACATTCGGGCAACCTTGGTTTATTTGCATGTAGCTCAGTTAAAAACAAATTTAGCACATAGTCCACTCGACAGTTTGTATGGTAGATTATGAGTCGATCTAAATATGAACTTGCAGAAATCATTAGTCAATATGGTAGTGATTTTAAGCAACAGTTTGAACCAACTTTCCAAGAATGGAAAGTTTTAGAGTCTATTAAGTCATGCAGAACTTCACAATTAGGAGGTCATATTGATAGTTGTACAACCTGTGGAACAATTCGTATTTCGTATAATTCATGTAGAGATAGGCATTGTCCTAAGTGTCAATCTACTAAAAGAGAGCGTTGGATAGAAGCCAGAGAGGAAGATCTGTTGAATACCAGTTACTTTCATGTAGTTTTTACAGTTCCGGAGGTGTTAAACTCATTATTTTTATTCAGGAATAGAAAGATGTATAACATACTATTCGAGGCTGTCAGTAAGACTTTAGAAACATTTGCAATTGATCCGAAACACTTAGGGGCACAAGGAGGACATATTTCTGTTTTGCATACATGGGGCCAAAATTTATGTTTTCATCCACATATTCATTGTATTGTTCCTGCCGGAGGAATTACCCAAAATGGTAAATGGAAAATGGTGAAAAAAGGTAAAGGTTATCAATCAAAATATCTGTATCCAGTTAAAGCAATGAGCAAGGTTTTTAGAGGTATTTTCTTAAGGTTGATACAAGATGAACAAGAACTGAGTTCACAAGTTGACAAATCTGTACTGCGTAAATTATATCAGAATGAATGGGTTGTATATGCAAAGCAACATTTTTATGGACCAAAACAGGTGATTGATTATTTAGGGAGATATACGCATAAAGTAGCCATTAGCAATCACAGAATAATATCCATAGAGGATGGTAAAGTTTCTTTTTTATGGCGAGATTATCGAAAAGGTTATCAACAAAAAGAGATGACTTTAGAAGCAACAGAGTTTTTAAGACGATTTTGTCAGCATATTTTACCTTATCGGTTTACCAAGATCAGACATTATGGAATTTTGTCCAACAGGAATAAGAATAAGCTTAGGGAGATTCAATTTTTGATGGGAATTATAGTTGACAAAAAAGAGAAGAAGAGTTGGCAAGAGATTAGTAAAGTGAAACTACATTTTGATCCGGTGGTGTGTCCTCATTGTGGAATTGGTCACTTTATAACGATAAGTAGTTGGAATGGAAGAGCTCCACCAAAGCGTCTAGTACAGAATAATGGAATTTAACTTTTTAATAATCAGATCAAAAGCAATATAATCTATTGCAGAAGAGAAGCTGTTGTCCCAAACGAAAGAAATCATAAAATATAAATCCCAAACACTGTATAAACAGATAAAAATGTAAAATCCGAAACAAAATGAGTCCCAAAAATGAATCCTAATTTTAAAAATGTGATAAAAAGCGTAAGATATAAAAGTAAAATCCTGATTGAATCTCCATAATAGTGATTTCAGATTTGGTAAATCCTCTCTCCCGAAAGTTCCGTTCAACAATGAATTATATCGAAACACCTTGAAAGTTTGACTCTCAGGGTGTTTTTTTATTGTGAGGTGTTTCGTTTAATTCCTATGATGTTATTACCAATCGGGTCCCAATTATCATAAATACTCAAATCAATATCATTCATTAACTTATAATATTTGCCTGATGTAGTGTTGCCCTCTCCGATGTTTATACAAATGGCAAATGCTCTTAATTGCCGAGGGGTGCAAATTTGATATGGGTTTGATGATGTTCCGTTTCCGTTGCAGTAGTAATTTAAAGAAGAGACAATGGAAAAGTTTTGCACATAATTAACTCCCATTGTTATGCCGTCTATAATAGTTGCCATAACCGTCACTGTGCCTTCAGCAGTAGTATTCAGCGTATCCCCTGTAATGGTTGCGCCGGTAGTTCCCGCACTGACAACACTCCAAATAATCGTTTGGTTGGTTGCATTATTTGGTACCACTACCCCGCTAAGTGTATAAGGAACTCTTGAAAATATTGTATCAGGAATATTTGAAATATTAGTTACAGAAATTACCATCACAGAAGTAAAATCTTGTTCAATATTATCGGATATATTGGAAAAAGTAACAGAAGAAGGGAAAAAGCCATATCCCTCCATAGT
>JAEWNB010000092.1 GCA_023392945.1 Bacteroidota bacterium | reverse complement strand
CCGACGACGAAAATTCCTCGTCCTCGTTGAGGAAGAGGTGGCAGCCGGCGACAGGAAACAGATTGTAAATTTGCGATTTCCAAACCGTCGCCGGATGACGGAGCAGGTGATATCAATATAATACCTTATTAAAAACACCCTTTCCAAATAACCCCAATATATTAAAGATTAAAATTTATATTATTTCTTCATTTTCTTTGCAGCGTGAGGTGAACCCCAAAAGTTGGACACAATGAAAGGATTTTTCAAATGAAACACAAAAGAAGAAGCTTAAAAGAGAAAAAACAAATTTTACTTGATTACTTTTCGGGGAAAACATTGAATTCGATCTCCAGAGAGTATCACACATGTTCACACGATATCCTTGTGTTTGTAGAAAGATACAAACTATATGGAGAAAAAGGATTGTCAATGCAACTAGTATATCGAGGGTTCACACTTGAAGAAAAAATAGAAATTTTATCGAAAATTACAAATTTTTGCATATCATTGCCTGCACTTTCCGTGGAGTACGGAGTATCTCTGCCAACTATGCGCAAGTGGCAGAGTCAGTATCAATCTGGAAATCTATTAGGTGATAATATGAAAAAAACAAGACGGTCATTCCCAATAGTGTAGAATCTATGCCATCTGACATTGAATCAAGTATTCAACTAATTGAATTGAAAAAGCTTAGGAAAGAAAACGAAGAATTAAAAATTCAATTGGAACTATTAAAAAAAGTGAAGGCCTTGGTGAAAACTGCAGAATCAGCCGAAAGGCAACTTATGCGAGAGTCATCCAAGAACTAAGGCCAAAATACGAGTTCAGACAATTATTGAACTGTTCAGGGATGGCACGTTCCACCTTTTATTACCATATCAAGCGGATAAAAAGAGAAGACAAATATAGTCAGATTAGAATAAAAATAAATAAAATATATCACCAGCATAAGGGACGTTATGGATATAGACGAATAACATTTGAATTAAACAATGAAGGCTGCGTAATTAACCATAAAACAGTAAAAAAACTAATGGGCGAGTTAGGTATAAAATGTCAAACATGTAGGGCTAAATATCACTCATACAAAGGTGAAAAAGGGAAGACTGCATCAAATCTCATTAGTCGCAACTTTTATGCTCAATCTCCCTATAAAAAATTGACTACAGACGTATCACAGGTGAGTATTCGTGGTGAAAAATGCTACTTGTCTCCAATAATGGATATGTTTAATGGAGAAATCATTAGTTACACTATATCCAAAACACCGAATTTGGAGATGGTTATAAAAATGTTGCAAGAAGCACTCCAAAAGATGCCTCCTTTAAAAGAAGCTATATTACACTCGGATCAAGGATGGCATTACCAACATAGTTTGTATAGACATATTCTAAAACAGAACGGAATAATACAAAGCATGTCAAGAAAAGGGAATTGCATTGACAATGCAATGATGGAAAGCTTCTTTGGATCCATGAAATCTGAATTGCTATACCCAAATAACTATAATAATATAGAGGAATTTACTAAAGATTTGGTGGAATACATCAATTATTATAACATGGAAAGAATAAAATTACGACTTGATGGAATGAGTCCAATTAAATACAGAATAAAATTCCAATTACAACAATAATAACCCGTCCAACTTTTGGGGTTCACCTCACGCTGCAAAGAAAACGAAGCAAAAGAAAGCAGCTTTAGCCGCGCCGTAATTTTTTTCTAAAAATGGGTGAAAACCGTCTAACGGCGGAAACTCCTCACTTCGTTCGTCAAACAGCCCGCCGTCTTAACGCCGATTTTTACCACATTTTTTACGAAAAAGAATTACGAATGCGGCAGGATTTCCGATGATGTTTGATTTTGTTTCAAATCTTTAGAATAATCTGGGGCAATAACAAAGGAATTGGTTTCTCCGGCAAGTTCGCAGAACATTACCGACGGAAAAATCTGCTAATGTTGAAACTCTTTATCAAATCTTTTCTACTCTCCGAAGATATTCAGAAAATTTTTGTGCTTTTATTAGTAAATAAGCCTCCGATATCGGAGGCTTTTTATAATGTTATTCTGATAGGAATACAATTTATTATGCGGTATGTATGATAATATTTTGTTTTTAAATCTTTTAGTTAAAGGAAACATTTTCCAAAAAATGACGTCTTTATTAATGAAATTTAATAAAGATGTTTCATAATATTGTTAATAATAGTATTGGGTATTCTTTTTTTACTACTTTTGCTCTGCGAATACAGCAAGAAGGGTGATAGTGAAATAGTTCGAGCCTGAACACCCTTAAAATAATATTATTGAAATAGTTGTTGTTGAAACACTAAATTGGGGCTATTATGAAAAAGTTAATATTGTTAATATTAATTCTTTGTTGTGCTTTTTCCCTGAAAGCACAAGATACGCTCTTAATGAACGGAACTCAAACGGTCGCTTCGGGGTGTGACTTTGTGATTTATGATTCGGGCGGCCCCTCGGGAGATTATGCTCATGGCAGAAATGATTCCCTTACTATCTATTCGAACGATTCTACCCATGCTTCGGTTCATATTGAAATTTTGACATTGGATGTTCATCTCTCCGATACTTTCTATATTTATAACGGCTCTTCTACTCGTGCTCCGCTGTTGGTGAAGTTTAATAATTATAATTTTACGGGCAACGGAATCTATCATTATACGGCAACTATTCAAAATCCTACCGGTGCTCTTACGATCCTTTTGGTCTCAGAAAGTCTTCATGCCGGAGGAGGCTTTGTGCTGACAGCAAGTTGTGATAAAACTTGTCAGCGGATTGGAGTCAACTATGATCTGATTCACTCTTCGCGGGTTCCGAAACCGGATTCTACTTTGAATGACGGTTATCTCTATCTCGACCTTTGTCCAAACGAAGTTGTAACATTGTCGGCACACGGATTATATACAGATAATGATTACAGTTATCATCAAAGTGATCTATCAAGTACTTTTACCTGGGCCTTTTCCGATACAACCTTTTCCGGAACAGGACTTACCTCGGTAGCCCATTGCTTTAGAAATGGGATAGGATATGAAGCTTCGCTTACCATTCAGGATTCAATGGGCTGCGGCACTCAAGTCCCTTATTCTTTCAGAATCAGAACTTCTTCCAATCCGATTGCGGTTGTTAATCCGATTCCTGACTTTTGCATTGGAAGCGATGTAATGGCAACGGTCTCCTATAATAGTGCTTCTCCGATTAAGGTTAATCATGTGGGTAGCGGTACGGGAAGTACATTGGGAATTACGGAAACTATTTTTCTCCCTGATGGAGAATATTGTCCCCCGTATGGCTACTCCTACCGTTCTCCGGTAACTTTTAACTCTTTCGGGGCAACCGACATCATCAGCAGCCCGGATGATATTTTATATGTGATGCTTAATATTGAACACTCCTGGGTGGGCGATATTTTGATTACTCTTTTTTGTCCTAACGGAAATAGTGCCATAATAGTGCCTGATTATCAAACCTATCATTGGACGGGAAGAACATCCGCTTTTTTTGGAATGGCTGTTGATTTGGATGACAATACCTGTGACCCGACAACTGCCTTTAATGTCCAGGGAGTGGGGTGGAACTACTGCTGGTCTAATTCAGTTAACCAAGGCTATTCCTATACGGGAGGTAACGGATATGTCTATGAAACGGTCAATATCGGTAATGATTATTATAATGTTATTGACTCTACTCATGTCTCACAAATGACACAAGTGTATCATCCTTATCAAAGCTTCGGAAATCTGGTTGGGTGCCCCCTGAATGGAACCTGGTATATTGAAGTTGTTGATACCTGGTATATAGATAACGGTTATATCTTTGGCTGGGAAATGGCTCTTGACCCCTCTCTTTTGCCACAAAACTGGGTTTACAATGTCTTAATTGATTCGGTAATATGGAGCGGGAATAATATTTCTTCGATGAGCGATACATCTGCTCTGATACAAGGGATCAATGCCGGAAATAATACCTATGGATTTACTATTGTGGATGAATACGGCTGTCGCTATGACAGCACTTTTTCAGTTAGTGTTTATCTTCCTGATACCACTTCTATCATTGCCGAGATATGCAGGGGAGAGACTTATTCCCTGAATGGCTTTAATCTTTCGGTAGCCGGTAACGATACTTTGTATAAGAAAAATGTGCATGGCTGCGATAGTATGGTCACCCTTTCTTTGTCCGTTAATGAGCCCTACTTTGCTCGGATTAATGCCGAGATATGTCAGGGCGATACATACTCCCAAAACGGGTTTAACCTTTCCGAAGCAGGTTATGATACCCTCTTTCTCCAAACTGGTAAGGGCTGTGATAGTATTGTAGTCCTCTCTTTAACAGTGAACGACACTGTTAGAACTTCTTTACAGGCAGAAATTTGTCTCGGAGAAACCTATTCTGAGAACGGTTTTAACGTTTCAACTCCCGGGATTCATCAGCTCTCTTTACTCACCTCTCATGGGTGTGACAGCATCGTCACGCTCTCATTGGTGGTTAATTTGCCCTCCGATAGCTCTTTTTTTGTTACCATATGCTATGGTGAGAGCTATACCCATAATGGTTTTAATGAATCTGAGGAGGGTTATTATATGCAACACCTCCAAAATGCAAAAGGATGTGACAGTACCGTTTACCTTTCTCTTTCGATCTCAGAGCAGATATCGGTTAATCTTGGAGAAGATCAGGTGCTTTGCAAAAACGATGCCGAATTCCTCAATCTCTACGCCGGGAACAACAGTAATAGTTATCAATGGAATACGGGTGATACCACCAATGGTATTGTGATTAACGAATCAGGCACCTATTATGTCACCGTTACCAATCCATTAGGTTGTTCCGGAAGCGATCATATTCAAATTGATTATATTGATAATCCGGTTGTCGAAATTGGACAGGAACTTATGGATTCCTGCATGAATTTTTTGGCTGTCCTGACGGCTGTTACCGATGCTTACTCTCTTGAATGGAATACCGGAGAAACCGGAACTTCCATTGAAGTGTCCGATTTTGGTATCTATAATGTGATAGCATCCAATTTCTACTGCAAATCCTATGATACCCTACAGGTTGATTTCTATTGTCCGGAGGGTTGTAATTTTCCCAATGTATTGACTCCTTCCTTACAGGATGGAATCAATGATTTTTTCTTTTTGCCCCCTGATAATCCCTATGATCATTTGGAAATATTTATACACAACCGCTGGGGAAAACAAATTTTCTACTCTAATCAGAAGGATTTTAAATGGGACGGCACCGAAAATGGAAGTGTCATTTGCGGAGTCTATTATTATGTGATTCATTTTGGCGATAATTGCGAGTATCACGGAACTATAACAGTGTTATAGCTCCTCCGTTCGTCAAACAGCCCGCCGTCTTAAAGCCGATTTTTACCATGTTTTTTACGAAAAAGAATTACGAATGCGGCAGGATTTCCGAAGATGTTTGATTTTGTTTCAAATCTTTAGAATAATCTGGGGCAATAACAAAGGAATTGGTTTCTCCGGCAATGTTCTGCGAACTTGCCGAAAATAAAAACTTAACACTAAAAACTAAAAACTCAACATTCACCACCCCTTCATCAGGCGACAGAAACCCATTACCATCATTGTCACAATTAGCTTTTGCGGTAATAATTCGGAAGGGCGCAAAATCTTGCGCCCCTACGAACGAACAAATCCACAAATAATTTCGGTTTGCACCAACACCTTCTCCGTCATCCGGCGACGGTTTGGAAATCGCTAATTTACAATCTGTTTCTTGTCGCCGGCTGCCACCTCTTCCTCAATGAGGACGAGGAATCTTCTCCGTCGGCAATGTTCTGCCGAACTTGCCGAGAAATAAAAACTTAACACTAAAAACTAAAAACTAAAAACTCGCCTATTGCCACCTTTTCCACTCGCCGGAGGCTGATATTTTCTTTCTATTGTTTCACAAACCTGAGGGTTTCGGAGCGGCCGTCCGGAAAGGAGGCCCGGAGAAGGTAGAGCCCGGGCGCAAGTCCTGAAATATCCAGAGTGCAATGATGGTCGTTTACGGTTTGGCTGTTTTGTTGTTGTCCCATAAGATTGAAAATAGAAACAGTTTCCATGACTGCGGTTTCGCTTTCAAGGGTGACGAGCGAAATGGCAGGGTTGGGGTAGAGCTTCAGGGAACTTTCCGGCAGGGAGTTTTCCCCAATGCCGGTGCTATGCCAGTCAGCCTCTTCTCCGCACTCCCAGCCGTATCGTCCGATGAAAATGTCAAGATCCCCGTAATTATCAAAGACGGAATCTCCGACCAAAACATTATCTCCTCGGTAAGAACCGCATACAATGAGATTATTTTGATTGTCGGCAGTCAGTGCCGTAATCCCTAGAGCATTTTCTTCACTGACAATTCTTGTAGCATGAACATACTGCATCTGTTCTTCATCAAAGATTGCCACATAACAATCATATCCTGTAAAAGAAAATTGAATACTGTCAAAAGTGATAATAGAACCGGTCATTCTTCCTCCTATGGCTATTTTATTATCTGGTAATAGAATCGAAGAATTGACATCAATATAACAATTGATAGAATGAGAAATTATTTTTGCATAAACAGTATTAAACAATGTGTCAAATTTTACAATTACCATACCAGCTCCTTCATTCCCAGGATTGATGACAACTCCGCCAATCGTATCTGAAAAACCTCCTATAACATAAATATCTCCGTTGTCGCTTATCTCCAGAGTACTACAATTGCCGGAGGGAGACATTCGCAAATACCTTTCACAATGTCCTGAGGAATCCAAACAAGCTATATATGGTTTGCTGTATCCACCTTCGGGTATCGGTATAGGCTGTTCATTGACTATTATGGTATCACTAAAAGTATAACCGATAAAATAGTATTTTTCCCCATAATAGGACAAATGAGGCTTTTTCCAATTATTGGTTGCACCCATGCCGCTGTCAAATAAAAAGGGCTTTACCGATAGCAAGACTCCTTCCGGATTGTACTTTAACATATATAGCAAATTGTCATTTACTAAAGGAAATGATGGAATTCCGGTAAAAGGATAAATTTTGCTCAAAACAATAACATTATGGTCACTGTCATGGGTAATACACATTGGAGCATATGAATATACATGATTATAGTCTGTAACCGGATAAATACCATGACTAACAGAATTATTCCATACCAGAGATCCATTAGTATCCAAGCTGATAATAATATCGGAATAATTATCGATGGAATCTCTGTGTGTTAGCAGCGTATCATGACCGTTTTCATCCCTTAAGTAAAAACGATTACACGAACCTAAGGCTGTAAGGATAATGTGGTTATCTATCATTTCCATTGAAACATTGGTTTTGATAACACTTCCGTTTTCCTCGTAACCGGTATAAAGACTGTATAACACATTCTGAATGGAACGGTACCAGCGAAGATTACCTTCACAGTCGTAACTGACAAGAACTAAGAATGAAAAATTATTTAGTCCGGAAGAGGGCAGATTGATGGGAAGATTGTTCAGTTGAGAGTTCATTATGTCGGAATAGTAAATCAGTACGTAGCTGTTGTTATGTTCATCACAAAAAGAGCGATACACTTTTTCGTCATCGGTGCCAAATATTGAGCCGGCATGATATGCCCATTGAAAAGATTGCCCGGGAAGCAAGGTCATGCTTCCCCATAAAAACAAGAACATTAGAATTTTTTTCATAGGCTGATATTTTCTTTCTATTGTTTCACAAACCTGAGGGTTTCGGAGCGACCGTTCGGAAAGGAGGCCCGGAGAAGGTAGAGCCCGGGCGCAAGTCCTGATATATCCAAAGTGCAATGATGGTTGTTCACGGTTTGGCTGTTTTGTTGTTGTCCCATAAGATTGAAAATAGCAACAGTTTCCATGACTGCGGTTTCGCTTTCAAGGGTGACGAGCGAAATGGCAGGGTTGGGGTAGAGCTTCAGAGAACTTTCCGGCAGGGAGTTTTCCCCAATGCCGGTAATGTGCCAGTCGGCCTCTTCTCCGCACTCCCAGCCGAATCGCCCTATGAAAATGTCAAGATCTCCGTAATTATCAAAAACGGAATCCCCGACCAAAACATTATCTCCTCGGTAAGAACCGCATACAATGAGATTGTTTTGATTGTCGGCAGCCAGTGCCGTAACCCCTAAAGCATTTTCTTCACTGACAATTCTAACGGCATGAACAAATTGCATCTGTTCTTCGTCAAAGATTGCTATAAAACAATCATATCCTGTAAAAGAATATTGAATACTGTCAAAAGTGATGATAGAACCGGTCATTCTTCCTCCTATGGCTATTTTATTGTCAGATAATAAAGCCAAAGACATTGCGGGCTGTCCACCACTGCTCCATGCAACTTTAATATATTCCACGTTTAACGAAGTGTCTAATTTGGATAAGAAAATTTGAGCTCCTCCATTATAAGGATTATTGAGAAGAATAGTGTCAAACTTTTCATACGCTTCGCCCGTGAGATAAATATTGCCTTCCTCATTGATCTCCATTCCATATATCATACCCCATCGAGACAAACCTTTATAATTTATGCAACATCCATTAGTGTCAATAGAAGAAATATATATTCTGTTTCCACCTTCGGGCACCGGTACAGGCTGTTCATTGACTATTATGGTATCGCCAGAAGTATAACCGATAAAATAGTATTTACCTCCATAATAGGACAAATGAGGTTGTCTCCAATTATTGGTTGCACCCATGCCGCTGTCAAATAAAAAGGGCTTTACCGATAGCAAGACTCCTTCCGGATTGTACTTTAACATATATAGCAAATTGTCATTCACTAAAGGGAATGATGTACAAATTGCAATTACGGAAGGCTGTATTTTGCATAATACCATAATATTATTCTCATTATCCTGGGTGATAGACATTGGAAGACAAAAATATAAACTGTCATCAGTGATGACGGGATAAAGATTACAGGCAACGGAATTGGCCCATTTCAAATTTCCATTAGTGTCTAATTTTATAAGTGCATCTGCTCCGACACTCACAGAATCCTTATGTGCAAGTAACGTATCATGACCGTTTTCATCCCTTAAATACATTCGATTACCCCAGCCGGTTGTTGCCAAAATAATATGATGGTCTATCATTTCCATAGATACACAATTTTTAATAATACTGGCATTTTCATAATCAACAAAAGAAGGAGCCATGTTTCGGATAGAGCGATACCAACGTAAATTGCCTTCACAATCGTAGCTGGCAAGCACCAGAAAAGAAAGATTATAGTACAATCCGGTAGAAGGCAGATTAATGGGAATGTTGTTCAGCCGTGGAGTATTCATTATATCGGAATAGTAGAGGAGCACATAGCTGTTATTGCGTTCGTCGCACAGACAGCTATAGACCTTTTCATCATCGGGTCCATTGGGAGAACCACCCGCATGATAAGCCCATTGAAAAGATTGCCCGGGAAGCAAGATCATGCTTCCCCATAAAAATAAGAACATTAGAATTTTTTTCATAGGCTGATATCTTCTTTCTATTGTTTCACTAATCTGAGGGTTTCGGAGCGGCCGTCCGGAAAGGATGCCCGGAGAAGGTAGAGCCCGGGCGCAAGTCCTGAAATATCCAGAGTGCAATGATGGTTGTTTACGATTTGACTGTTTTGTTGTTGCCCCATAAGATTGAAAATAGTAACAGTTTCCATGACTGCGGTTTCGCTTTCAAGGGTGACGAGCGAAATGGAAGGGTTGGGGTAGAGCTTCAGAGAACTTTCCGGCAGGGAGTTTTCCCCAATGCCGGTAATGTGCCAGTCGGCCTCTTCTCCGCACTCCCAGCCGTATCGCCCTATGAAAATGTCAAGATCTCCGTAATTATCAAAAACGGAATC
>JAEWNB010000054.1 GCA_023392945.1 Bacteroidota bacterium | reverse complement strand
TATAGAGGGTGAAAAAACTCAATTAAAACTATATAAAATGATTAATGAAGATGGTCCTTATTTTGATGAAATGGATATGGTCGATAAAATTACTGCTTCATATAGCCGTGACCGTTTTTATGGGGTGGTTAATAATAATCCCAAAAATTTTTATAAAATGCAGTTCTTCCATTTTGACAGACAAGTGCAACCACTTTCTTATTTTGTCACCAAACAGTAATTAGTTTATTAATTATGCAAAAATCCCTGCTTGAATGTTATATGCAAAGATGCCTTGAACTGGCTTCTTTAGGATTGGGTAGAGTACAACCTAATCCAATGGTGGGGGCTGTTATTGTGATAGATGGATTGATTATTGGGGAAGGTTGGCATCGACAATATGGAGATAATCATGCTGAAATTAATGCTATCCATTCAGTTAAAAATCCCGACTTACTCAAAAAATCCACCCTCTTTGTTAATTTGGAACCTTGTTCTCATTTTGGGAAAACGCCACCTTGTGCCGATGCAATTATTCAGGCAGGAATTCCTGAGGTTGTGATTGGAAATATTGATCCTAATGCTAAAGTCAACGGTCAAGGTGTCAGCAAATTAAATAGTGCAGGAGTAAATATTATTGTCAATATTTTGGAAGATCAATGCCGAGAGTTGAATCGGAGATTCTTTACTTTTCATAATCTTAAGCGTCCTTATATTATTTTGAAATGGGCGCAAACGGCTGATGGATTTATGGATATTGAAAGAAGAAATGAGGGTGATATTGAATCCTATTGGATTACTAATCAGGAATTAAGAGTGATCGTTCATAAGTGGCGTAGTGAAGAAGATGCCATTTTAATAGGATATAATACTATGATTCACGATAAACCGCAACTTACAAATAGATTGTATTCTGGTAAAAATCCTGCACGATTTGTTATGAATCGTGATGTTGCTTCCTCTTCGGATTATTATTCGATGCTTCCTGAAAATTTGACTGAAGCCATGAGCGTACTTTATTCTCAAAATATCCAGTCGCTGTTGGTTGAAGGTGGTCGTAAAACTTTAGACAGCTTTTTGAATGCGGGCTTGTGGGATGAAGCGCGAATTTTAATTGGCAATCAGCATTGGGAAAAAGGTCTGGAAGCCCCAATAATCAATCAAATGCCTGATAGGGAAGTTGTTATTAATAATAATGTTATCCGATATGTTCGACGACACATATAAAACATTGGCTGATCATTCTAAAGGTCTTTATACAGAAAAAGGTAGCCGTTTTATTGCTCTTGCTTTTCCGGTTGAAAATGAAGATCAGGTGAAGCAATGTCTTGCCGATATCCGAAAATCTTATTATGATGCCAGACACCATTCCTATGCGTATATTTTGGGAGCCGAAAAAAATGCTTATCGTGTTAACGATGATGGCGAACCTTCCGGTAGTGCCGGGAGACCAATCTACGGACAGTTGTTGTCTTATGATCTTACTAATGTGCTTGTTGTTGTGGTCAGATATTTCGGTGGAATTAAACTGGGTATTCCCGGATTGATAAATGCATACAGAACTGCTGCTAAAGATGCTATTGATGCTAATATCATAATTGAAAAAACTATTGATGAAACCTATAGACTCTTATTTGATTTCCCGGAAATGAATGCTGTCATGAAAGTGCTTAAAAATGATGCTATTAAAATCAGTAATCAGACTTATTTGGATAAATATATGATTACTTTTACCGTCCGCCGTAATGAAGCTGATAAATTCCTTTTATCCTTGAGGAAAATTCCTAATGTTAAAATTGAGTTTGTTAAGTAAGGAATAACCATCTTTTATTATTCATTCCTGACATTTTTAATTAATGTTTTCATGAATTGGGTATACGGAATTCAACGACCGTTTTTTGGCTCCAACAATTAACCCAACGTATCTATGTTGATTGTTTATCTAAATAGATTATCTATTATGATACATTTTTTTGTAGTATTCTTGATAGGCCCCGGATGTGACATTTTTAAGCCATTTTTCATTATTTAAATACCAATCGACCGTTTTTTTAAATCCTTCGGAGAATTTAATCTCAGGTTCCCATCCGAGTTCTTTTTTAAGTTTTCTTGCATCAATGGCATATCGAAGATCATGGCCTGCCCGATCAGTAACATAAGTGATGAGTTTCTCTGATGAGCCTATGGGTCGACCAAGTTTATCATCCATTATTTTAATTAATTCCTTAATCAAATCAATATTTTTCCATTCGTTATTACCCCCAATATTATAGGTCTCGCCATTTTTGGCATGATGAAAAATAATATCTATTGCTTTGGCATGGTCCTCAACATAGAGCCAATCTCGAACATTGATTCCCTTACCATATACAGGCAATGGATTGTTTTGTTTGATGTTATTGATGAATAATGGAATTAACTTTTCAGGAAATTGATTTGGACCGTAATTGTTTGAACAGTTGGAAATAACAACCGGCAGTTTATAGGTGTCATGATAAGCTCTGACAAAATGGTCAGAACTAGCTTTTGAAGCAGAATAGGGACTGTGTGGGTCGTATGGACTCTTTTCGTTGAAAGCGCCTGTATCTCCTAATGTGCCGTAAACTTCATCGGTTGAGATGTGATAAAAAAGTTTTCCTTCAAAACAATCTTTCCAAATATTTTTTGACGCATTGAGCAAATTTACTGTTCCGATAACATTAGTATATATGAATTCCATTGGGTTAGTTATGGAACGATCAACATGAGATTCAGCTGCCAAGTGAATAACTCCCTCAAAACGATATTGCTGAAATATTTTTGTAATAAATTCATTATCAACAATATCACCTTTAATAAATTGGTAATTTTTCTTGGTTTCTATGTCTTTAAGATTTTCTAAATTTCCGCAGTAAGTGAGTTTGTCAAGATTGAATATTCGGTAATCAGGATATTTGTTGACAAATAATCTAACTACATGAGATCCTATAAATCCCGCACCTCCTGTGATTAATATATTTTTCATCTCTCAAAATTTTTTGAATTCAATAAATAATCCTTTGTTTGCAAAAATACAAAAAAAAGAGTATCATCTTCGTCAACAATCTTCCATCCGTTTCTCAAGTTTGATTTAATTGATTGAATGTTATTTTTTTTGATTGAACTATATAAATAATCATATGTATGACTCACATTTTTACATAGCAGATAAAGCATTTTATTAGTAAGATTATTTCCCCGATAATCCAAATCTATAAGAACTTGAGCCCCAAGACCGACTTTACCACCTGAAGGAATTTTAGTATCATTTTTTATTTTTTGGACAATCGATCTTCCAAGTCTGAATTTTTCAGTGTCAACATAATTATTAATAAGATAATAGCCAATAATTAGATTCCCATAAGTTGCCACAACAACATCCTCATGTGAAATTAAAATTTTGAAATCATCTTCAGAAAAAGAAGCAGATAGAAATCCGTATTTTTTTTTTGAATTTTCATCCATACGCTCTCCCTGCCATTTGGAGTTTAAGGAAGAAAGCCTTTTAGCATCATTGTTTTTAGCTACTCTTATTTCAAAATCCATTCCTTAATCATTCATTTTAGTAACACAAACTAACATCATTTTTTCAACTACCCAATTGTATATTTTAAATTCACTTTTAGTTTTTCCGGACAATAAATACCCCTTTTGTTGATTTTTTTTAACTAAAATATTCTCTTTAAAATCTAAATTTTTCTCTTTGTAAATTTTGTAAATGGCCTCTTTTGCACCCCAAAAATAATGAAAATATTCAGGATTATTAGATTCTGATATTTCCAATTCCTTTTCATTCATAAATTTATACGTCAGAGGAATAATTCTTGTTCCCATTTTCTCAATATCAATACCCACAGGATACTTTTTTGAAATAGCTACTGCTGCAAATTTGTCAGAATGAGAAAATGAAATATAGTAATTATGAATAATCGGTTCTCCATGGCTCCCATAGTGAAGGTCAATATTGTTATCTTTAAGAAGATAAGCTAAACATTGACGACAAGCCAACTTTTCTACTCTTCGTTTATTTAATTTAAGGCGAATGATATTTGCAATATCATCATCATTTAAAATTAGGTTTGAAAAAAGAGACTCTTCCGTCTCTGTTATGTGCCATACACATAGAGAGGTGGAAGAGTCAATTTTATTAGAAAAAATTACGGGCATACGATATTAATTACCGCGTTCTTTATCTTTTATTTTCTGAAGTTGCTTTCTTGTGGCTTCCACAGCCAAATCAGTTGCTTCTTCAAATGTTTTTGCGGTTTTCCCGGCTAAAACATTATTGCCACGAATTTTCATATTAATTTCGCAAGTTTTGTTTTCAGGTCTTTCGGTGTTTTCCAGTTTTAAAGTCACTTCAGAGCTAAGAATGCCGTCATAGACTTTTGACATTTTTTCAACTTTTTCAGTAATAAAATTTTCAAGTTTTTGATCTGCTTTAAAATGGACAGATGTAATGTTAATATTCATAATGACCTCCTTTTTTATGCCCTTGGATGGGCTTGTTTATATATAGCTTTTAATTTGTCAATGGAATTGTGAGTGTATACTTGAGTCGCTGCCAAACTGGAATGTCCCAATATTTCTTTTATGGCATTAATGTCTGCACCGTTATTCAACAGATGCGTTGCAAAGGTATGACGAATTACGTGAGGGCTTCTTTTGTCAATTGTGGTCACCATATCCAGATATTTTCGAACTATTTTATAAACAGCTTTCGGATAAATTTTATTGGCTTTAGAGGTAACAAAGATAGGTAAATATTTCTTTGTTTCACCAAATTCGCTTTCAAAAAACAACAAATATTTTCGAAGTGCCTCAATAGCAATATTTCCAAGTGGAATAATTCTTTCTTTATTTCTTTTTCCAAGAACTTTTATGCTCTTCTCATAAAAATCGATATCTTGGAATTTTAAATTTATAAGTTCTGAAAGACGCATTCCGGTGGAGTAAAAAAGTTCAATAATAACACGATCACGCCACCCTTCATAAGTGTCAGCAAACAAATCCTCATTAAACAAACGTTCCATGTCTTCTTGGGCTACAAATTCCGGTAAGCGCTTTGCAATTTTGGGAGCAGTTATCTGCTGTGTTGGATTATATGAAATTGTTTTTATGCGATTATGATATTTAAAGAATGATTTTAAAGAACTGATTTTTCTGTTTATGCTTCTTGCGCTAAGCCCTTCTTCAACTAATGTTATAATCCATGTTCTGATTATTTTTGAATCAATATCTTTAATATCAGTGATTTGAAATTTTTGATCTAAATATGCAAAAAATTGCTCCAAATCTGTCGTATAAGATGTAACAGTATTTAAGGATCCTCTTTTTTCGTATTTTAAGTAATCAATAAAACCTGAAAGGGAATTCATTATACTATATTATTATATATCTACATAACGTAAAACAACCAATTTTGTTAGAAACAAATCAAAAAAAAAGCGGATTTTTTTAAATCCGCCCTTTATCTAAAGTGTCAACTATTTTATTCTGCTTCTTTTGATTGAAGTTGTTGAACATAAATAGCTTTCAACTTTTGTTCCCTTTTGATAACACTCGGTTTAGTGAATTTTTGTCTATTACGTAATTCTCTTACTACACCGGTCTTTTCAAATTTTCTTTTTAATTTTTTTAGCGCCCTTTCAATGGTTTCGCCTTCTTTAACGGGAACA
>JAEWNB010000045.1 GCA_023392945.1 Bacteroidota bacterium | reverse complement strand
TTTTTCATAAATTATTATTTTAATTATTAATAGTCAACTAATTAATATCATATACAACCTGAATTGTAAAAGTTCTAAGAGGTTCCACATACATTGGACGGAGCGTATAGGATTTATTGAGAAGGTTCTTGACAATAAAAGACAAGGTCACTCTATTGATATTATAACTGACTCTGGCATCAAAAACGACAGAACCTTTTTTATTTTCCATGAAATAGTTATAATAGCCGCTAAATGGAAGATTTCCCATAAGTTTCAGAATAACAATACGAAGGGGCGTGTTATTCGGATTGTTGATATCATAATCGAAAAAGAATTTGTCCACATTATGCATAGAACTGTAGTAACTGGCAGAAAGACCGACTGTCAATTTTTTATAAAAAGTGAATGCCAAATCAAGCTTACCCATGTGTTCAATTCTGTATTTAAGGACATTGCGCGAGGTATCGGAAGATGAATTTACAAAAGTATATTCTTTATGGGTAACAGGGTCAGTATAATAAACATAATTTCTGTTTTTAGTAATAGGATTGCTATAGGTATAACTTACCATCAAGCTATAAGTAATATTTTTAGAGATATCACCCTCGCCCATAAAGGAGAAGTCAAGGCCGCTTATTCTGGCAGGACCAATATTAAGATATTTAAAACCCATTCTATCGACAATACTTCCTGAAGTGCCCCAGGGTCCCATAGCAAATTCAATATAGTTTTCAAACTCCTGATTAAAGAATGCCACATCGAAAAAGCCTTTAAAATCAAAGAGGGAAAATGGCTGCATAATGCCCACTTCGGCATTCCAGCTATTTTCAGACTGGAGGTCAGGATTTGGATAAAAACCAAATCTACCGACAGAGATTGCAATAAACTTTTCACCTATACTTGGGAATCGATAGCCTTGCCCGAAAGAACCTCTGAAGGAGGTTTTACTTTTATTCAGTTGGTAGTTTATTCCGGCTCTGAAAATCGGTTTATTCTCAATCACATTATCAAGGGAATAAAATTCCCAGCGCCCCCCTCCTATTATAGTCAGATTTCTGTTTTTAAGGAATTTTTGTTCCAGTTGGGTATAAATCGAAAAATTATCATAACTCATTCTGGTTGGTTTGTCGGAATAATTATCTCCACTAAACACCCTCCCATTTGAGATAGCAAAATTATTCATGACTCCTGCCACAATATTCATCCCAATTTTAGGAATATTCTTATTGAACTGATATTCATCAAAAACAGAACCTGATTCGGCACTTTGTGCACCAGTAGATTCAATATTCTTACTGTATAGAATTCTGTTTCTGAACGTATGAACGAATCCACCCTTAGAGATATATTTAACAGACGGATCAATATAGCCGGTAAAATCCTTAAATTTTGAAAGAGATCCTTTATATGTCCTGTATCGGTTGGTATCAGCATCAAACCAAAAGAATGACTGGGCATTTTCCGATGCCATAATATTTCCGTTCAGACTAACTGACAAGCCCTTAATTTTTTGAAATCTATAGCGAGTAGCAAAATTAAATCTTCCTCTACGCTCATATTTACCCTTTGTACTTCCATTAGTATTACGGGTTGAAGAGATGCTTTCTTCCGGACCAATATATCCCTGATCATCAAAATATTCACCGCCAACAACAAAATCAAAATTTTTTTTTATAATGCGAGAGTGAAGAAAGCTAAAACCGAATTTAATTGGATTCTGTTCATTCCAACTTGTTTGATAAGGATCTTTAGGATCTGAGTATATTCCGGCAAATAAAATGACCTTAGTTTTGGGTTTACTTCTGGGATAGGCTGACAAAACATTGATAGCCCCTGTTAGTGCAGATGAGCCAAAAACCACTGAAGCGGCTCCTTTCAGAATTTCAATCTGTTCTACATCTTCCATTGGAATAAAATTCCACATTGGTCGGCCGGCATCAGGACGAAGCATTGGAATGTTATCCAGTAAAATCATCACACGACTTCCCATTCCGGAGCTAAAACCACTTCCTCCTCTAATTTGGGGTTCATTATCAACCACTGCAATTCCCCCTGCTGTATTCAATAAACCATCAACAGTATTTAAATTCTTATTTTCGGCTTCTTTGGGAGATAATACCAGTATTGAATTAGTCGATTTTTCAGGATTAGTTTCATATTTTGAAGATACTACCTTAGCAGGATCCAACAGAATTGCCGAAGGAGTCAGTTTAATATCCAGATTATACTCGCGATGTTTGGGTGTGAATATGATGGTTCTTTGTATCGGAGAATAAGAACTTGAAAGAAAAGTAACATCACAACTATCCACTTTGATTTCAATATTAAAATTACCATTGATATCAGCCATAAACATAGCTTTTAAACAGTCAATCTTAATTTGTGCGTAAGGAATCGGGAATCCTTCAATTTCATCTTTGATAGTTCCTTTTAATATATTTTGAGCTTGATTATTAAGGCAACATAATAATATTAAGGCAAAAATTGAATATTTGATAACATTAAATCTCATACAAAATATTTAAATTCTATTTTTCTATATAGTTTGTGAATAAAGCTGGCAAAATTACTTTTTTTTTTCATAAAAAAATACCTTATCAGCATTTTTGAGCTTTTTTTAATCTTAAAAATTTCTGTTTCAGTTATTTAAAACTATTAAAAAAAGTTAAGGTCAATGAAGAATTTTATATATTAATTCTTTAAGAAGCTCTTCTTCACTAGCGGAAGAGTCAACACCTTTAGATTTCATATCATATTCGCGTAGTAGCGAAATAATTTTAGTCAGATTAACAATAGAATAGCGTTGAGCATAATCAGTATTCATTTTCATTATAAAAGGGTGGACATTGCCATAAATTTTGGCCAATGTTTCAGGAGACTTATCCGGGGCTAGTCTATATGCCAACATTTTGGAATAGAATGAATAGAGATTTGCAATTGTTTTAATATTAGGATTTTCTTTTAAATTTTGGCAGAAATTAAGAGTAATTCTATAGGCTTTTTCCTCGTTTTGTTCCCCTAAGGCATTTTGCAACTCAAAAACGTTGTATTCTTTACTTATTCCTATATACTTCTCAATAATGGAAGGGGTAATTTCACTATTATCGGGAAGGAATATCTTCAGTTTAAGAAATTCATTATTAATCCTGGTAAGGTCATTGCCGATATTTGCTGCAATAATTGAAGCTGCCTGTGCATTGATATTAAAATTATTCAACTTAGCCTGCGTTTGCACCCAAGAGGATAAGTTATAATCCTTGATCTTGTCGGAAACAAAAACCACCCCATTTTTTTCAAATAATTTAGTCTGTGCAGGTTTCAGTTTGGCATATTTATATGCAATAACCAAAATAGTTGTTTTTGAAGGATTTTCAATATATCCTTTAAGCTTCTCGATATCTTTAAGTTCTTTGGCTTCTTTAACAATTATGAGTTTATATTGGCTTCCAAAAGGAAATTCTTTGGCGGCACCAATAATTTGAGAAACATCTGTATTTTTATCATTGCCATAAATGACAATTTGGTTAAAATCACGATCAGCTTCTTCAATTACATTTTCCTCCATGTAATTAGAGATTTGATCAATGTAAAAAGGCTCTTCTCCCATTAAAAGATAAAGCGGTGCATACTCTCTTTTCTTTAAGTTCTTAATTAGTTCTTCGTAGTTCATAAATATCTATTCGTAATAATCAAATTTTAAATGTTTAACAGTTAATCCTTTGTTAATAAGTTGTTTTAAAGAATCGATTCCGATTTGAATATGCTCCAAAGCAAATTTCTTGGTAACTTCCTGATCACTTTTTTCTGTTTTGATTCCATCGGGAAGCATTGGCTGGTCAGAAACAAGCAGCAATGCACCGGTTGGAATGCGGTTATAAAATCCTACAGAAAAAAGAGTAGCGGTCTCCATGTCTACCGCAGTACACCGAATTCTATTCAAGTAATCCTTAAACTCCTGATCATGTTCCCATACTCTACGGTTAGTTGTATAGACAGTCCCTGTCCAATAGTTTCTTCCATAATCCCTGATAGTAGCCGAGATTGCTTTTTGAAGGTTAAATGCAGGCAGTGCGGGAACTTCCGGAGGAAAATAGTCATTTGACGTACCTTCTCCTCTAATTGCCGCAATAGGAAGCAATAATTCACCCAATCCGATATAGTTTTTCAGGCCCCCTGTTTTGCCGAGAAAAAGGACTGCTTTTGGCATAATAGCAGTAAGCAGATCCATAATTGTGGCTGCCATTGGGCTACCCATTGAAAAGTTGATTATAGTAATATTGTCCTTAGTGGCACTTTGCATAGGATTTTCAAGACCCTTAACTTCCGTATTCATTACCTGGGCAAAATAGGTGACATAATTTTTAAAATTTGTCAAAAGTATATACTGACCGAATTCATTTAATTGCAATCCTGTATACCTTGGCAACCAGTTTTCAACTATTTCTTGTTTTGTTTTCATATGCTATTCATAATAATCAAAACGGAGGTGTCTGACAGTAAGTCCTTTATTAATAAGTTGTTTCAAAGAATCGATTCCGATTTGAAGGTGAAGGTCTGCAAATTTATTCTCGAGAAGTTCATCGCTCTCTTCTGTTTCGATACAGGTTTCCAGAAAAGGCTGATCTGAAACGATCAGAAGTGCACCGGTCGGAATACGGTTTGCAAAACCCACTGAAAAAAGAGTTGCTGTTTCCATATCAATACAAGTTACCCTAATTTTTAAAAGGTATTGATGAAAATCAGCATCATGTTCCCAGACTCTTTTATTGGTAGTATAGACAGTGCCTGTCCAATAATCCTGATGGTAATCCCGAACAGTCGTAGAAATGGCCTTTTCAAGGTTAAAAGCAGGGAGCGCCGGCACTTCCGGGGGAAAATAGTCGTCAGATGTTCCTTCGCCACGGACTGCAGCTATTGGCAGAACCAAATCACCAAATTTGATATGTTTTTTAAGAGACCCGCATTTTCCTAAAAATAAGACTGCCTTGGGTTGAATTGAAGTCAGCAAATCCATAATTGTTGCTGCCATCGGACTTCCTTTAGTAAAGTATATTATAGAAATATTATCTTTTGTGGCACATTGCATCGGGTTTTCCATTCCATGCACTTCCGTCCCCATTATTTTAGCAAATCTTTCCACATAACTCAAAAAATGAGTCAAAATAATATACTCCCCGAAATCTTCTCTTTTCAGACCTGTATATCGGGGCAACCAATTATCGACAATCTCTTTTTTTGACTTCATCAGAAAAAACTTTTATTTATTTTTCGGACTCTTTTTATTTTGTTTGTCAAATTCTTTAATCTTTTCAACTGCTACTGTAGTAGAATTAAGCAATGGAACTGCGGACAAATCATTCCCAATGGCAACTTTCATCCATTGACTCGGAGTAACTCTTCCAATTTTAAAAATTCTCTCTACTTCATTTCCTATATTTTTACCTTCAAGATAACTTTCCAGTTGAAAATCGATTAAATGGCCGATAGGATAAGCCGACAAATAGAGAGGAGCATCAATCATATGAGAATAGACAGCTAAAATTGGCTGATCTTTACTATTAAAAACAGGTTCAAAATATTGATTCCACACCTCTTTAGCAATAGAAATAACAGCATTTTTAAGTTGTGCTGCCGTAGCATCCGGGTGTTGGTACATCCATTGCCAAACTTTCATATCCACCATCGAAACGCCCATAATTTCATAACAACCCCAGAATATATCGAGGGTATTCATGTATTTACTGTATTCGTCCGGATTTGAAACGCCAAGCAGTTCAAGATCACGACTTTGGAAGGTGAAAGCTAAAGCTTCGGTGAAAGCGGTATTGGGAACTCCGCGCAGGAAATAATTCGGAACATAATGCAACGATATAGTTTGTTCAACATTATGACCAAATTCGTGAACACCGATATTATAACCTTTGTAATACATTCCATCATTTTCAATACGGGTACGGAGTCGGGCATTATCACTTTTCATCATAGATTCCCAGGCATGTCCTGCCCCCACCGATGCATCTACTGTCACATGGTCACAGATAAATTTAGCCAACTCTTTAGTGAAACCCATCTTAATCAAAATATTCGGGAGATCATTTGTAAAAGCAGTTTTATTGGGATATTTTGTTTTTGTAATTCTGTCAAGTTCATCTGAAGAGATCAAGCTTCGGGATTTAAAGCCGTCGTACCAGATGTCAAATGGTTGTAATTTTCTTCCAAGTCTTTGAGAAATAAGCTTGGCAACCTCTTTTACCTGAGGAGAAGAGAGCAGTTCATTGAATAGTCGTTGGGTTTCCTGAAGCGAAATTTCATATTCAGTATTAAATTTGCGGGAAATATAATCTGAATTCTTTCCGTAATATTCATCAGAAGCTTTAATTGCTTTGAAATTATTAAGAAGCTGCTGATAGCGGACATTATTTTCAGAAGGACCGTTAATTTCTATATTATTATAAAAAACCTGATTTGTAGAAGGATACCAGATATATTCATCATTATTCACAACATCTTCCGGGATAGACTGATCCACAATACGTTTCATAATATTATAGATGATAGTCTGTTTTTTCAGGCCATTTTTATTGTCAGAATAACAAGCTTTTAATTCGTCCCGCAATCCCCAATGAGAAATAAGCTTCAGGTCGGCAGGCCAAAATACTTCATTCTGGTCACTCCAAACCTTTCCCATATAAATATTGTAATTAGAAATATAGTTATCTGCTGCTGAAAGTGCATTATTGATAATCTGTTGTTGCCGAGCGGGAACTCTGGAGGCAAAAACATCTCCGAGTCTGACATAGCCCCATTCCAGTTCTGACCAGCCGGCTCCGTTTTTATTTTTTTCTTCGAGTGTAAAAGAAGGAAAATTAAGGATTATAATAAAGGCAATTTTATTTTCGAACATATCATCATTAAAATGCGAAAGGCCGTTATATGCTCCGAAAATATCGTCAACAGGCATCTTTTCATAGCCGGTGACATGTAGCGGCAGCAGCAGGTCTATTGTCACACGATTGTTATGACCAAAAATAGATTCAAAATTATCACAAATCCTGTAAAACAACTTTTCCTTTTCAACTTTAGATTTGCAGAAGTTTTGGATGCAAAACTCATTAAATTCATCCTTTGTACCATCTGCATTAGTCCAGAAATCGGCTGTTTGCTGCACACCTCTTATTATAAGTGCGGCAGAAATGTTAGTTTGTTTAGAAAGGTCCTGAGTGGTTTTATTTACCACAGACTCATCAATATATTTATTGGAAGGAGTTGCATTGATAAAAGTGTTCATAAGAAGCATCATACTAAATAAAAGTGTAAAATTTTTCATACGTGACATATCCTAAATATTAAAATAAAACATTATTCATCTCTATTAAGTTGGCAAAGATAAAAAAAAGAGATGAATTTTTTTGTTATTATATGAAAAAAAGTAGTATTTTTGCCGCGTTATCGGGGTGTGGCGCAGTTGGCTAGCGTACTTGCATGGGGTGCAAGGGGTCGGAAGTTCGAGTCTTCTCACCCCGACAAAAATAAAAATAGTGCATTGTAAATCAGATAGTTACAGTGCACTTTTCTTTTTAAGCCAAAAAGTAAGCCAAATTTATTTTTTCATAATCAATTAATTTAGAATTAATTATGGCTTTTTTTAGATTTTTATCTATTTTTAAACACCGGAAGACGTTCTTATTGTTTCAGAAAAATGGAGAAAAGATTATAATGAAAATCCTCCACACGATTTTTTAAATGACATCCCCCCATAAGAATATCAAAATGAATATGAAATAAACAATGTATATTTGCAGTCTATTTTATAATCGTCCTAAAAAAGGAAAGCTGGCAGAAGAAATGTCTACATTATATATTTCCGCAACAATCCGAAAAAATACAGATAGAACTTAAATATACTAGCTTCCCTGATCAGCCGTACAACAATTAGATTAGTTTTTCAACTATTTTATCAAAAGCATCGGTAACAATATTATTATTTTGGCTATATACACTCAAGCCTTTTTCAGCAGCTTCTCCCACTTCAACAACCAAAGGAATTTGACCCAAAAGAATAGAATTTGATTCCGTAGCCAATTTTTCACCCCCACCCTTTCCAAAAATATAATATTTTTCTTCAGGATGATTATTAGGAGTAAACCAAGACATATTTTCTATAATTCCCAAAATTGGAATATTTATATCTGCATTAGTAAACATAGAAAGTGCTTTACGGGCATCGTTTAGAGCAATTTCCTGAGGTGTAGTAACAATAATAGCACCAAGCAAGTTTAATTTTTGAACAGTGGTAAGTTGTATATCGCCGGTTCCCGGAGGAAAATCAATAATCATATAATCTATATTTCCCCATTGAGTATCTTCAAAGAGTTGAGTAATTACTTTGGCAGCCATAGGGCCTCTCCAGATCAATCCTTGACCTTTAGGGACTAAAAATCCGATAGAGATCATTTTAACTCCATTTTTTTCAATTGGGAAAATCAATTCCTGATTTTCAATGGCACTTACTTCAGGAATAGCATTTTCTACTCCAAACATTTTAGGTATTGAGGGTCCATAAATATCAGCATCAACCAAAGCAACAGAAAGACCTTGACGAGCTAAAGCGACAGCGAGATTTGCCGAGATGGTAGATTTCCCTACTCCTCCTTTTCCTGATGCAACAACGATAATATTTTTAACATCGGGTAGGTTTATTTTTTCAAAATTAATCATTATATGTAAATTTTAAATTGCGTTTAATCCTTGATTCAAATCTTCAATAATATCCTCCACATCTTCTATCCCGACTGAGAATCTAACCAAATCGTCGGTGATACCGGCTGCAAGTTTATCCTCTCTGCTAACAACTGCATGAGTCATAGAAGCGGGATGCTGAATCAGTGTTTCAACACCGCCCAAAGAAACGGCAAGCATTGCCAGATGAACATTATCCATTAGTTTTTTACCTGCCTCGTAGCCACCTTTCAATCCAAAACTCATCATAGAGCCAAATCCGTTCATTTGTTGTTTAGCCAAGTTAAATTGAGGATGTGACTCTAATCCGGGATATTTAATCCAAGCCACTTTTGGATGAGCCTCTAAGAATTTTGCCACTTTTAATGCATTTTCCTGTGCACGTTCAATTCTTATGGCCAGTGTTTTCACACCGCGTAATACCATAAAAGCTTGTGTCGGATCCATATTACAGCCCAAGAAGACCATTGAATGACGGATTTTCTTATAAATTTCAGGATCTTTTGCCACGATAACTCCACCGACAATATCGGCATGTCCGTTAATAAATTTTGTAACTGAATGTAGCACCACATCGGCTCCGAGTAACAGCGGTTTTTGTAAGTAGGGAGAGCAAAAAGTATTGTCAACGACCAACAGCAAGTTATGTTCTTTTGCAATTTTTGCACAGGCAGCAATATCCGTAATATCCATTGTTGGATTAGCCGGAGTTTCGATATACAAAACTTTGGTATTGGGTTTAATTGCAGCAATAATATTTTCAGTTTCGGAAGTATTCACAAAACTTGCCTCTACATTATATCTTGAAAAATCCTGTTCAAGAATACCTCTTGCCGGGCCATATACTGCATCCGAACTGATAATATGAGTCCCTGCACCGAGTAATGCCATATAGACACTGCTCACAGCACCCATTCCCGAGCTGGTTGCAATACCTCCGAACCCATTTTCCAATTCGGCTATATTTTGTTCTAAAGCATGAATCGTTGGATTCCCAATACGGGTGTAAATGAAGCCGTTACTTTTTCCAGAGAAGCAATCAGCCCCATGTTGTGCATTTTTAAATTTGAAAGTAGAAGTTTGGTAAATAGGCACTGTTGCACTTCCAAACTCATCTTCAAATGCTCCTGCATGAATTAATTTTGTGTTAAACCCTTTGTCATTAGTTTTCATATTTTTTTTTGTTAGTTAATAAAATTGTTATCAGTTTCATTTTAATATTCATTATAATTGATCTACTATACATTCATCATCAACACATTAAAAAAGAGTTCAGATAAACGTATTTCATAAATCAGTCCTTTTTAATCATTCATTTTTACAACATCATGGTCGTTATTTTATCGTAAATAGCAGCTATTTGATTCGCGATTTCAGAATCAGGAGCATATTCAATAATACTCTTCTTATTAACCATAGCTTCAACAACATTAGCATCAAAAGGCAATTTTCCCGCAAAAGAGATATTATTTTTTCTACAATAATTTTCTATTTCATCACTCATTTCAACATTAAGATCAAATTTATTAATCATCACCCATGGAGAATAGTGAAAATTATCCATGATTTGCAATAATCTTTGAAAATCATGTACCCCGGAAATTGTAGGTTCCGTTACAATCAGCACCCTATCCACGCCTGTAATAGAAGAAATTGCCGAACAGCCGATACCAGGAGGTCCATCAATAATAATAGTCTCAATATTATTTAATTTGGAAAGTTCTCTTGCTTTTTCTCTAACCTTATTAACCAATTTTCCTGAGTTATCCTCTCCGGGGGCAAGAGAACCATAGACCATTTTTCCATTTCTAAAAGATCCGCTATAGATCCTACTTTTATCATTTTCAATCATTGAAATAGCAGAATAGGGACATATCAATGAACATAATTTACATCCGTCACATGAAAATTCCGAAATAGTAACCTTCCATTTTGCAACAAAGATTGCGTCAAACCGACAGTAATTAAGACATAAACCACAATTTGAACATAATGAATAATCAATAACCGCTTTTTGTCCTGAGACAAAAACATTTTCATCTTCACGAGATGGATTAAAAAGTATAGGTAAATTAGCTGCATCAACATCACAGTCAGCTACAACAACTTTATTTTTTAAAGTTGCAAAAGCAGCACTAATAGTGCTTTTCCCTGTTCCTCCCTTCCCGCTAACAATTACAATTTCCATACTTATGAACAATAAATTTAATCATTGAGATAAATTGTTTTTCTAATCCTTTGTCATATTTAACCACCATTTCACCTTTAGCATAACAAGTTGCGTATTCCCTATTAAAAGGAATTTCCATAAGCAGTTCAATATTTTCATTATATATATAATCATAAATAGCATTATCTCCATATCCAATTCTATTCATGATTACTCCAAATTTTAAATTCATTTTTTGAAGTGTTTTCACTGAATGTTGCAAATCGCTTAATCCAAAAGGGGTTGGCTCAGCAACAAGGATAACATAATCGGCAGTTGCTACAGTTTGAATAAACGGACATGCAGTTCCCGGAGGAACATCAAGTAAAAGAATGCCATTCCCGGAAGCTTCTTTAATAGCAGCTTTAATAAGTGAGACAGGAGATAAAGCACCCACATTCATTCTTGCTTCAATCAAATCGGCATTATCGTCAATTGAGTAAAGACTAATTTTACCAAGAGATATTTTTTTTTCTTCAATGGCATCATAGTCACATCCCACTATACAAGCAGCACAACCATGACATAAATCGTCCATTACTTTAATCACTCTACCAAGAGGCAACATAAAGATTGCATTGTAATTACAATAATCAACACATTTTCCGCAAAAAGTACATTTATCTAACTTAATTTCGGGAATCATATTCATAACATCAATTGTTTTGGTAAGATTTCCTTTAATAAATAAAGTATCATTAGGTTCTTCAGCATCACAATCAACCAAAGTGGTTTTAAATCCATTTCGATGCAAAGAATCAAAAATGTTAGTTGAAATCAAAGTTTTCCCCGTCCCTCCCTTTCCGCTGGCAATTGCAATTTTAATATTTGTCGGACTAAGCATAGATAATCTCTAATCAGTGAGCACAATTTCCATGTTCATGGCTATCATCATGGTTGCAATAATTAGCAGAAAGCGATAATTTATTTGACAAAAAATCCGTAACTAATTCACGAGCTGTTTTGATTGGAGCACCCACAAAAGCATTAATATTTTGCTCATTAAAAAGCATAATTGCATGTTGCCCCATACCTCCGGCAATAACATCCGTAACACCGAACTTCGCGATCCAACGGGGATATAACCCGGGTTCATGTTCAGGTGGTGTCAATTCTTTAATTTCGATAATCTTGTCATTTTCAGTCTCCACAATAGCAAATTGTTGACAATGACCAAAATGCGCACATAAAATCCCGTTTTCCAAAGGGATTGCAATAATTTTCTTCATAAATTTAAGATATAAATGGTTATTAACTAATTACTTTTCATATTTCATTCCAAATTGGTATCAGGAAGACCGCTCTTCAAACGTTTTCCTTTACCCTTGCCTTCCGGTGATTTATAACTTTTCCCAAGGCCACGACCAAGTTTTTGCAACTTTTCATCATTCGGCATCAAGTTGCATTCTCCCAATTTTCGACCGGTTCCTGATCCTTTTCCTTCCGGCCCGGATCTATCAAGTTTCGGCATAATATAATAATTTAATGGGATAATAATTCAATAATTTCTTTTACTTTTTTATCGGGATTCTTAATAGAAATCATCTGAATCTTCAAACTATCTAACAATGATTTTATCTTAATTCCAAACTCTCCAGAAATAATTTTTTTAACCTCTTTAGAGGCAATTAATTGAACTGAAGCAGGTCCTGCTCCTTCTTCTAATTCTTTGTTTGGATTAGGAATAAATTCTATTGATTCACTTTCGGTATCATATAAGACAAAATAGGCACATCGTCCAAACCGCTGATCAATATTTGATTCTAATAAATTCCCTGTTGAAGTGATGGCAACTTTCATAATTTTTATTTTTATTATTAAACACTATTATTTTCTTCTCATATAATTTCCACATTTAGGACAGATTTTCTTTTTACAAGGAAAACAGTTCAAATGAATTTCCTCAAATCCACAAACAGGACAAAAACATAGGTCATCGCAATATTTTGTTGACATATCTTGATGATAATTATCATTGTCACAACTGTTAAATTCATCACTTCCACACAAAGGACAGTTGCTAACTTTATTTTCTTTTTCCGGATTATTAAAAAAACAACCACACTTTTTGCAATGGTACCAATCACTGTCAAAATAGACTTTTCCTCCTTCAATAGTAATTTGCCTTCCTTCAACAAATGCTTTAGCCACTTTTTCACGAGCAGAAGCATAAATTCTTGTATAGGTAGGCCTAGAGATATTCATCTCTGCTGCTGCTTTGGAATGATTAAACATATCATAATCACACATTCTTAATGCTTCATATTCCTCAAATAATAAAGTAATAGCTTCTTTTTTCTGCTTATTGGCTTCTAAACCATATGGTTTAAAACCTTTAATTATTGGCATATTCAAAACCTTCCTAAATTTTTTTATTCTCGGTGACATAATATTGATTATAAGTGTTTTAAATAATATTATTATGAACCATAGTTCGCTACAAAGATACATAAAAATTAGAACATACAATAAAACAACAAAAAAAATCATCATTTTTAGCTGCTTTTCATTGATTGTCTCGTCCTAAAAAAAATGTCAGCTTCCTCAAAAATCATACAGAATAAAGTAAGAAAATAATAACGAGTATTTTTCTAATAAATTACTGTATATTAGCTACTTAGACAGATATTACCTTCTTCTCACCCCGACAGAAATAAAAAAAGTGCATTGTAAATCAGATAGTTACAGTGCACTTTTTCTTTTAAGCCAAAAAGTAAGCCAAAAAAAATATTTTATAATCAATTAATTTAGAATTAATTACGGATTTTTTTAGATTTTTATCTATTTTTAAACACTGAAAGATGTTCGTATTGTTTCTAAAAAATGGAGGAAAGATTATAATGAAAATCCTCCACTCGATTCTTTAAATGACATGCCCCCATAAGAATATCAAAATGAATATGAAATAAACAATGTATATTTGCAGTCTATTTTAAAACTGTCCTAAAAGGGGAAGCTGACACAGGCACTTATATCATTCATTGCATAGAGCAATATTAAAGAGGATTATAAGCTTTATTCTCAATAAATTGATATTTTTTCTAATTGTTGTGCTAAAATATCAGATAATTAATTATTTTTGCCAAATTGTTTGGTATTCATAGAAGTTAATTTGGTGATTTTTTTTATAAAATATTGAATGTCAATTAAAAAATCGTTTGCAAACTTCTAGTTGTTAACGTTTTAGGTTGGAAAATAAAAAATGTCATGTATTAAGAGATAACTTCTAAAGTATTATAAAAATGATGAAAAAAATAATCTACTTTATTGTAATTTTATTCCTACTGGAAGGATGTAAAAAAACACAAAATAATGGAGGCGTTATATTTACCTTCGATGATCAATCTATAGAAGAATGGTTTTCCTATAAAGATGTTTTTAAAAAATATAAAATTAAAGCAACTTTTTTTATAACAAGACCTCAACTTCTTGATTCTAATTTAATTAGAAAATTAAAAATATTGGAATCAGATGGGCATGAAATCGCATGTCATGGATATAATCATATTAGTGTATTTAATTATAAGGATACTTCCGATTTGTATATAAACAATGAGATTTTACCATCAATAAAAACACTTCACTCGATGGGTTTTAAAGTTGTATCATTTGCATATCCATTTGGAGATTCAACTCCTACAATGGATTCTTTGCTTTTAAAATATTTTAAATATATTAGAAAAGCGACTTACAATATTAATAATACAACAATAAACAACTATGATAATATTTATGCTAATAAAAATTCCTATTATATCGTTAATGCAATGGGGATAGATTATAATGATAAAATTTCTCTTAAAAACTTTGAAACGGGTATTAAAAGGGCTATATCAAATAATGAAATTCTCATATTATATGCACATTCAATCGATACCATTAAAGGAGACTTTATCATCCAATCTGAATATTTAGAAAAGCTATTTGCTATTTGTAAGAAGAATAAAATTAAATCATTGACAATGAAAGATATGGATAAATTTTATAGTAAATAAAAAATAATATATTTAAAACCATGAAGAGATATTTAATTTTGCTAATCTTGTTAATAGGATATAAAGTATCTTATTGTCAATTAAATCATTTTTTGATTGGAATTTATTCTTATGATTATGACACAAGTTTAACTAATCATTTGGGCTATTTTCCTTCCGGAACAGATCCCTTTGTTGGGAATGACATAGAGTTTTTAAGACAATTAAAAAATAGTAACTTTAATTGTATTCAGATCGAAAAACAATTAATAGGTTTTTACACCAGTCAGCCACCACGTTATGCAATAGATAATCCATCTAAAGCTTTTTTAGATAGGGCTGACTCATTGAATATTAAAATCATCCTTACTTGCCCCGACCTATCTATCGGCTGGTATTCTCCTTCCTATAATTCTGTTAATAGTATAAATGGGCTCAATTATTATGGAACTCATTCTGCTCTTTTAGGATTCTCAGTGAAAGATGAGCCAAAAAAAAATAATTTTAAAGATATTAATTTATACTTTTCTGATATTAATAATTTTGATAGTACAATATTAAGATTTTCAAATTTACTACCCATTTATGCTGGTAAAAATGCATTAGGATATTCTTCTGCTACTTCTGACATACAGGCTTATGAATTATATATTCAAGATTTTATTGATTCTTGTGGTCCCAATATATTATCCTTTGATTCTTATCCAATATGGAATTGCCAAAATAGTACTACTGATACGGATTATATTTATTGGCCGAATTATTGGACCAATGATTTCTTTTATAATTTGGATATTATATCAAGAAAAATATAATGGATCCCTTTATTAGGGCAACAAAAATTAAAAGTTAACGTATAAAAAATTTAAAAAAGTTGTCTTATGGAAAAGAAGTCAAGAAGAAAGTTTAGCTCCGCTTTTAAATCAAAAGTGGCA
>JAEWNB010000016.1 GCA_023392945.1 Bacteroidota bacterium | reverse complement strand
CAATACGACCTTGGCGATTTGCAGGATTGGCCAAATAATTCAGCCAGGGTTTCTTGGTAACAGGATGTGGAAATTCGATGGCATCCCCAACGGCATAAACATTCTCGGCCGAAGTTTGTAAATAGTCATCTACCCAGATTCCATTGGTAACTCCAATTTTAATTCCTGCATTGACAGCCAATTTGGTCTCCGGACGAACGCCAATGGATAGAATTACCATATCGGCAAGCAGCGTTTCGCCACTACTGAATTTTACTTCAATTTGGCCATTCTTACTTTCAAACTCCTCGACCGATTTTTCCAAATAGAGATTCACTCCCTTTTGAATAAGGTGGTCATGAACAAGGGCAGCCATCGAAAAATCAATCGGAGGCATCACCTGATCAAGTTTTTCCACTATAGCAACAGAGGCTCCTGTATGAGCAAGATTTTCAGCCATTTCAAGACCGATAAAACCGGCCCCTACCACAACGGCATTGTTAATATCGTGCGTTTCAATATAATTTTTGATGGCATCCGTATCGGCTACATTGCGAAGAGTAAAAATTCCTTCTATATCAATCCCTTTAATTTTAGGCGATATGGGAGATGCTCCGGGAGAAAGGAGTAACTTATCGTAGGTCTCAACATACTCTTCTCCATCAGCTTTTTTAATGGTAACTCTCTTGGTCGTTGTGTCAATAGCAATAGCTTCGTTTTCAACGCGGACATCCACGTTAAAACGACGACCGAAGGATTGGGGCGTTTGCAGAAATAGTCTCTCCCTATCCGAAATAACACCTCCGATATAATATGGTAATCCACAATTGGCATAAGAAATATATTTTCCTTTTTCCAATAGAATAATTTCAGCAGCTTCGTCTATTCTTCTTATTCTTGCTGCGGCAGTTGCACCACCGGCAACTCCTCCAATTATAATATGTTTCATTGTAATTTATTATTTTAATATAAACCGATATTCTTAATTAATTCCTTTACTTTTAAAGGCATTTTATCTTCTTCACAGTTAATGGTAGATATTTTATCTCTTCCGGATTCAGATAAGGTAAAATACATTTTTCTATGATCGTTTTTGCCGATAATTCTCTCAATAAATCCCTTATCTTCAATAGATTTAAGTACTTTGGAAGTATTGGAATTGGATAATCCTAACTCCTTAGCCAACTCGCCCGATGACAAGGGTTTATCTTTTAAAGAACAGAGAGCCATCCCTTCGTTAAAACATATATTATATGATTTTTGAAAGTTGGATTCAAACTCTGCAATTGCCTGATAGATTTCTCTGATGTAGCATAAAGTTTTCAACTTTTCCATTGTACTTTACTTTAAAAGTAAATCATTGATTGCTTGTATAAAACTCTCCTTTGGTAAAGCACCGGTTGCCATTTGAGGATTATCATTCATCGGTATAAAAAGTAGGGTAGGAACACTGCTGATGCCAAATATCCCTGCCAATTCCTGTTCCTGGTCAACATCCACTTTGTAAATATAAATTTTTCCTTCATACTCTTTTGCCAAATCTTCAAGTACCGGGGCAACAGCTTTACACGGTCCGCACCATGTTGCATAAAAGTCAATGATGGCAGGCTTGTCACCTAAGTATTTCCACTCATTGTTGCTGTTTTCGTAATCCAGAACCTTCTTAATAAAAAGCTCTTTTGTGAGATTTATTGGCGTAGAAACAATTTCGTTTTTCTGTTCTTTGTTTTGATTTTCCATTTTTTTTTCTTGGTTTAATTAATGATTGACGTTGCAAAAATACAAATAATTTCCACTAAAACAAATTTCCAATGGAAAATGTTTAGCCTCGAAATAAAAATATTTTGATAACAATCTGTATTTATCTATTAATAGGAGATAAGATGTTGCATGCTAATATTATAAACTCAATGTTTTAGCTAACTCATCATTTGAATTATTTTCCACAACTATTTATTTTTAAAAGAATTTATGTCAGCTCAAATAGTGATTGATGTGTTTATTCCCTTGTGAATAGTTGTATTATTCTCCAGTAACATAATTGATGGTAACAAATTTATCTTTTCTGGGCTGAAAATAATATCATTCTGAAGGAGGCTCTGCAGCTTTTGCAGAAGCTTTTACTTCAAATTGAAGGAATGGGGCTCTATAATATTTATTTATATTTTTCTGCACTTCAGCATTAAATTTACCGGAAGTAATAATATAAGATTTATTTTGTGGGTCTTTAAATACATAATTTTCAAGATAAAAATGAATATGATTATGAGTTAAGCCCCTGACAGGCACTTTAGTATTTTCTTCCTCATAAAATTCCGACTTTTCATTTTTTACAAATAGATGATGCATTATTTTCTTTTTTTCTACACCAAAAATACTTATCCCTTGAATATTGTCATCTGACACCTTGAAAGTTTTTGTAACCGGTGAATTATAATACAAAACTATATTTGTGGTTTTTTCGTTAACCGGAATTTTTTTACTAAGGCAGTATTCTTTAAGAAAATCAAAAAGACTTTCATCAAATTTGGGCTGACCAAAAAACTCTCTATAGTAGCCGTTCTGCATATTCATCTGATAAATCTGATATTCTTTTTGCATAGATTTATCATGTAAGTTAAAAGTAATTTCTTCTGTTAAATCAGGGGGGCGGACAGTACATTTAGGGCAATTTATTAAACATCCCGTAAGGCTAATTACTACTATTAATAGTAATAGTAATAGTAATAGTAATAGTAATTTGATGGTAACATTAGGAAAATTTTTCATTGTTGTTTGTTTTACTTTACCATAGTATTTTTAGTAGAATAAGAAGTTTATTATAAATTTTAATCTACTAATCTGGATATTTCGGAGCATTAGCACCCAACAATTTCAGTCAAAAAATCCGAAAAAAGCGGATTATAATTGACCAAACAGATGGATAAAAGCAAGAAAATGGGATTAAAAGCACAAATATAAAGCGAGATTTCGGAGCATTGCCACCCAACGACTGCAAAGTAGTTGAAGCAAGGATTCATTTCGGAGTATTAGCACCCAATTTCATTTTCTGAATAGCTGGAATTCAATACATTTCGGAGCATTAGCACCCAGTCAGAGGAGTTCAAAACAGTACTTTTGCAAAAAAAGTCATGAACATCAAAAAAGGGAATAGCTATGGCAGGAAAATGTAAGGAAATGAGCAAGATAAAGCAAGTACTCAGACTCCATAAGGAGTGTGGAATGTCAAACAGAAAGATTGCAGACCATTTGGATATATACAAAGGGACTGTAAATAAATATGTCAATGCGGCAGAGGCGGATTCACTTGGGGTGGATTCGTTATTGGCAATGGAAGAGCCCGAACTGGAATCCCGACTGTGTGAGGGGAGTCCTGCATACTCGGATAATCGATTTAGGGAGTTGTCGGAACGATTGGATTACATTTTGACGGAGTTGCAACGCAAGCACGTAACGATGTACCAACTATGGGAAGAATACCGAAATCAGGTAGAATACGGTTATGGTTATACTCAATTTTGTTATCACATCAACCAACACAAAGTGGCAGCAAAGCCCGGCATGATACTTAGTGAAAATCGGGAAGGGGGGAAAGAACTTTTTGTTGATTTTGCAGGTGATACGCTTTCCTATATAGATTTGGATACAGGAGAAGAAATTAAGAATCAGGTTTTTGTAGCTTCTCTTCCAGCTTCGGACTATGGTTTTGCCATGGCAGTTGATTCGCAAAAGATAGAAGATTTTCTCTATGCGTTGGAACATTGCCTGAGAGCTTTGGGGGGTGTTCCCAAGATTATTGTTACCGACAATCTGAAATCTTCTGTAATCAAGTCAGACCGTTACCAGCCGGAACTCAACAAAATCATGGAAGATTTTGCCAATCACTATGGTTGCGTAGTAATTCCGGCACGTGCAGGTAAACCCAAGGACAAGGCTCTTGTGGAAGACCAGGTTAAACTTATCTATCGGCGGGTATATGGGCCGTTGCGTAACAGACAGTTTTTTTCTCAAGAGGAATTAAATCAGGCAATCAGTGAAAAGATGTTGCAACATAACCAAAAGCGCATGCAGCAACATCCCTATAACAGGGAAGAGCATTTTCTCGCTGTTGACAAACCCAATTTGCGCTCCCTCCCCTCCGAACCTTTCGAAATTAAATATATGACGGAATTGCACGTGCAGCGCAACAGCTACATTGAATTAAGAAGAGACCATCATTATTATTCGGTACCTTATCGCTATATATTGAAAAAGGTAAAAGTCATTTATACAAAATCAATTGTAAGCATCTATGATGGGAAAAACAAAATTGCCATTCATACAAGAATATGCCGTCCGGGTTACAGCACCATACAGAATCATCTTCCATCCTATTTTAATGATTATCAGAACTTGTCACCGCAAAAGTATCAGGAACGTGCCGCCAAAGTATCGGATTCGCTCACTGAAATAATCCATGAGATGTTTGAAACTCACCCGGAACTTCCGCCGGAAACTTTCTATAAATCTTGCGACGGGCTGTTACATTTACAAAAGACAACCGACCACGATATTTTCGAGAAAGCTTGTAAAACGGCTCTCGAATATCATCAATATAAATATTCTTTCATTCTCAATCTGATAAAAAGCAAATGTGCCGGTATTATTGATTCGGATGACAACCAATATGAAACAATCCCGTCTCACAGCAATATACGTGGACGTGAATATTATAAATAACAATAAACTAATTAATTATGCAAGAAATTTATGATGAATTAAAAAGACTGCGTCTGCCTGGTATGGCAGACTGCTGGCGAATGTTGGGAGAAACCCACAAAACTGAAAGTTTAACCTTGAAAGACGGGCTGTCAATGCTCTTACAATCAGAACGCGACCAACGTTTTGAAAGACGAACCGATCGACTTATCAAATCAGCAAAGTTCCGTTACCTCTCCTCTATTGAAGAAATTATCTTTGATAACGCTAAAGGACGGGAAGAAGGAAAAATTATGCAACTCTCCACTTGCGATTACATCAAACAAGGGGTTTCCGTTCTGGTAACAGGAGCATCGGGTGTCGGAAAAAGTTTCATTGTCACTGCTTTAGGATATCAAGCCTGTTTCGGCGGATATAAAGTCTCCTATTTTAATATGATGAAATTATTAGAGACGATACAATTGGCACGCATTGAAAGTTCCATTGCCCACTTCTTTGACAAAATGGCTACCCAAGACCTTCTCATCATTGATGACTTTGGAATGAAGAAACTGGACGGACAACAATTAATGGACTTTATGGAAATCGTTGAAGACAGGCATGGCAGGCACTCTACCATTATCTCCAGTCAGCTTCCTGTCTCAGAATGGTACAATGTCTTGTCGAAAAATGAAACTATTGCCGATGCCATAATGGACAGACTAGTTAAAACTTCTCATCGCTTAGAATTAAAAGGTGATAGTTTTAGAAAATAAATGTATTTTTGCCACGCTTGGCTAACTGATACCCGAAATTAAAATTGGGTGGCTATCACTGAAATGGCTGGGTGGCTATCACTGAAATATCCAACTAATCTAATTTTCATATACAATTTGCAACAATCATAACTTAGTTCTATCCTAAGATAGTCTTTCTAAACCGGTCTATATTTTCATTTCAATTAAGGTACAGAATTCCTAGCTTTAATTATGGTAGGCCTTCTTTTTCGAGCGTTCAAATATACAAATTATTCTTATTAAGATATATAAACATATAAATTTGTGTATATATAATCATTTTAATATTAGCTAATTAATTAAAAAATAGTTTCTATAATAAAACTCTACATTCGACAAAAGAGCTCAAAGCCAATTTAGCCACGTAAGATTTTAAATAGCAAAAGATAGGGTAGGAGAAGTACTTTATTTTCTTCTTTTATCAAGATAAGCAGTGATTTTATCTCCAATAATGGCTTTCACTCTCTCTTTCAGTTCCAGGGTTGTTTCATCTCTGCGGGGACGAACAGTTTCAAGAAAATCTACAGAAAGAGGGGCAAAATAGCGGGGAAATTTTATTTTTCTGAAAGAAGCCCTGTCTGAGCCATAGATGACCACCGGAACAATAGGTACATTCAACTCTTTGCTCAGGATGGCAAAAGTTTCTTTAAAGTCCTGAATGCCGTTTTTTGAGCGGGTACCTTCGGGGAAAATGATGACATTCTTGCCATTCCTTAACACATAAGATAATTTCTGTAACGCTTCTCTCAAATTCTTATTAATATCCATCAAAATAACATTATTATTCCTTGCAAAGAAATTCATGATGAAGTTTCTCCAATGCTTTTCTTTAACGAAGAAATAAGTTTTGCTAGATATTTTAGTTCTTAAAGTAGAAGAAATTAAAAGCCCGTCAATAAAACTCTGATGGTTGGCAACAATGATGCAGGGTTCATTGGGAATATTGTGAATGCCTCTGTATCGGTAACGGTAAGTCAGAATAAAAACAATTTTAAAAATAATATTGGTTACACGATTAATAAACCCTGATTTTGGGAGTTTAAAATCCGATATTTTCGAAGCAAGAATCTCTTTCCATTCAATGGCTTTATGTTGCGAAACCATTGTCTTGGTTTTTTCAATATACTCATTTAATTTGCCAAGAGTATTCAACTCATTCAT
>JAEWNB010000029.1 GCA_023392945.1 Bacteroidota bacterium | reverse complement strand
TTTATTGTCATTTGAATGGATTCTCTTCGAAAATAATAGTTCGCCGGATATACTATAAATTGTTGCCGATAAATTCATACCGGCAAGTTCCGAACTCAACATAACAAAATCATCTGTAGGATTAGGGAAAACCACCAACTCTTCCTTTTGATATTCCTCAACAGAAACAACTCTGACAAGTTCAACATTATAAACAGAAGAATTTCTGTCGGTCACATTTACGGCAACAGTTTTGGGGATATAGCCCTCTGCCGAAAAGGTAACTGAATAGCTTCCGGCTTTAATAGGTCTGTGATAATCTCCGACAGGGAGTTTAGAATAAACCTCTGTATTATTCAAGTCTTCATCATGGTTGTTAACCAAAACTTTTGCTGCAAGAGGTTCTCCGGAAATTGAATCTGTAACAAGCCCCCTAAATCCATACAAAGATTCTTCAATATAGTTGAGGAAAGAATTTTTAACATATCCCCAATATGAGACCAAATAACTATTTGGAAGCACTTTCTCGGCTGACATTTCCAGCGTTACTTCTCTGCAATGTTGATAATAGTTCATATAATCCTGCCTTGAGCCATACACAGTATACCAGTCTGCACCTTGGGTAACTCCGTTATTGAGGTCTGTAAAATAATTTGAGTTAAAAGTATGGCAAGTATCGGCAAACCCACGACCGATATACCAGAACCAACTATCATCAGGATGGGGGCTTTCATAAGAAGTACAGCAGTCCCATGGGTAGTTGTAAACTTCGGCACCACCGTGCATATTTGCCGACATCACAAAAGAATGAGCAGAAGCAAAATCCATCATCGCTTGCACTTCCGGTTCATAGGATCTGGAAGAGGTCAGAGAAATTTCAGGATATGAGCGATTGAGATCATAATAATGTGCATTTGATCGGATGGAAATCGGAGATTCCCCGATTTGATTATCGCCGGAATAATAAGTTCCATCAGGATTTTCCAAAGGACAAATCCATAGATCGACATTATTAATAATATTCTGAACTTTAGGATTATTCTGATTTGCAAGTATATAATCAATAAGTCTGATCATCATATAATAGCCGGCCACCTCATCTCCATGCATGGTAGAAGTGTAAAAAAAGGAAGGCTTATTTGAATTCTCATGAAGTGTATTGCTAATATGGGCAACCAAAATTAAATGATTATCAGGAGTGGCATCCAAAATGGTATCAATATCGCAAATGTCGGGATAACGGCGTTGAAAAGTATCCATTATGGCAAGATATGCAGAATAGGTAGGATAACGGTTCCAGTTGGCAACAAATTGAGCATAACTGTCAGCCATTAAGATATTCCATTTGGAATTATCGGGTTTATAAATTGAGAATGGGATTCTAAAGCTTTGGAAGGAGTCGTAATCCCTTTTTCCAAGCCAAAGTCTTACATTATAATTGTTATTTTGGGGAATATAAGTAACCTTATCCACTGAAAAGTCGGCAGCAATTTGATTAATTTCTTCTTTTGAATCAAGAACTATCTCCACATATTGTTCGGGTAAATCGTAATTTATAGATTGATTTAATCTATTTTGTCCATAGAGTGATGATATTAGCAACATCAGAACCAATGCAGCGGTGAAAATTCTTTTCATGATAGTTCTGAAACTAAATTCTTAATTTGCATTTGTAAATTCTGAGATACTCTGGTCAGAGGCAATCTCAGATAATATTCTATTTTTCCTTGTATTGCCATAACAGCTTTGATTCCTGCAGGGCTACCTTCTTTAAAACAAGCCTGAATAATATCAAGTAAATCGAGGTGGTGAATAAGGGCTTCCGAAAAATGATTTTCAAAAGCAAGATGCACCATATCAGCCATTTTTTGTGGATAAGCATTGGCAACGACAGAAATAACACCGTTAATACCGGCGGCCATCAAGGGCAAAGTAATAGCATCGTCGCCCGAAATCACCAAGAAGTTTTCGGGTTTATGTTTAATAAGAGACATTATTTGGTTCATATTTCCGGAAGCTTCCTTAACTCCGATAATCTTTTCGAAATCATTTGCAATCCTAAGTGTAGTATCAGATTCGAGATTACAACAAGTTCTTGAAAAAATATTGTACATAATTATAGGAAGTGGTGAAAAATAAGCAAGTTCCTTATAATGCTCATAAAGACCTTCCTGAGATGGACGATTATAGTAAGGTGTAACTGAAAGGATGGCATCAACACCCGTAAAATCATAATGAGTCATTTTATTGACAACATCACGAGTAGAAGGGCCCCCAAGACCCATCACAATAGGTACTCTTCCGTCAGTAGCTTTTACAATAACCTTAATCACCTCTTTCTTTTCATCATCAGATAAAGTTGGCGACTCGCTTGTTGTTCCAAGTGCGACAATATAATCAACTTCATTGTTAATAAGATTATCGATAATAATCTCAAGGCTATTAAAATCGATTTCTCCATTTTGGAGAAACGGGGTAATAACGGCTACCCCAAGACCTTTAAAGCGGTTTATCATATGGCTTCTCCCATTAATTTTAGCGTATACTTGTGAATATTTTCAAGCAAATTATAATTATCTGCATTCGGATTATCAATAAAAATATCATAATCATTACGATTATATTGATTACCCCCAATAACCAATCCGGCATTGTTAAGTTTAAGAATATACTCAACAGGTTTGTGAGGCTTTTTCGTAAAATCAATCAAAATATCGAAATCCCTTTTCAGGAAATCGTCAATTTGAACTTTATTAGGTTTTCCAAACCAGTTTAATTCTTTATTACAAAAAAAATCGGCTGTCAATTGTTGTAAACAATAATAGGGAACAAAATTATCATCAATATATCCCATAAGCCAAAGAGAACGGTTAGAATTTTGAAATTTAGAAAAAAGAGAAAACATTTCTTTATATGAATCTTCATTAGTAATATTACATATAAAACCAATTGATTTGGCTCTCTGCAAAGTAATCAATTTTGGATTTTTAACGACTTTATTTTCGCGGATATATTTCTTAAAAAAGTAATTTTTTATTAAATTAAGAATTTCCATTTGTTATAATTAATGAGGTCACAAAAATACAAAAAATAGTTTCAATAAAATGGCAATGGATAAAAAGGGGTGGATAAATATTTATCACGTAAATTTAGATTAATAAGACTCATTTTATAAGAATATTAAGATCTTCAGAGATAGGATTTATTATCTGTCATTCTCTGCAAAACCTCTCAAGGATCTCATTATGTTGCGGATATTGAAGCAACAGTTCTTCTTTCTTAGCCATTTCAAAACAATCAAAAGTAAATGCCGGAGCAACTGCACATCCAACAAGCGAATAGCCTTTATGAGATTCAATTGCAGCAGCAAACCATTGTCCGGGTTCTATACATAGTTGGAAGTTACCTTCGGGAAGAGAGCTCAGCGAATGGATTTTCAGATCGCCATTTTTTTCAATGACATATATGTTTATGGGCTCACCGGAATGGAAATACCAAATTTCATGCGACTTTAAGCGGTGAAACCCGGAAAAGTCATCATTCTGTAAGAGATAATAGATTGTAGTGACAGCGTCTTTCCGGAATATTTCGCGAAAAAAACCACCCTCGGGATGAGGAATAAGCTGAAGATTTTCAATAATTGTAGAAGCATCCATAGTAGTAATTATCAATTTAATTGATTCATGATTTTCAGCAAAAATAAGTATTTTTCAAAAACCGGAAAGTTATTTTAAGGTTTTTCATTTTATAAACAAATATTTTGAATTGGAGAAAAAGAGACCCCGAAGAGTTACATTATCATTTTTTATTAAAGGATAAAAATTAGCAAAGCAATAATAGTGAAAACAACTTCATTTTATCACTTCATTTTCAATTAATTGCCATGCGTTAGGGAATTCTAAGACATATGCAAGTGTTTTTTAATTTTTCTATTTTTATTTCAAATTACTATTATTCAGATAATTAAATAAATATTTTAGCTGCAAACTCATATAATAAGTTTGAAAATCG
>JAEWNB010000014.1 GCA_023392945.1 Bacteroidota bacterium | reverse complement strand
AGCTCACGGAGAATTGCCCTTTCTCTTCTCTTTTGCAAGGCTTTGACAAAAGGCTTTAAGTAAGGATCTTTTTTTATGTAGTCGGAGATTTCCATCTATTTGATATTTAGCCAACAAATTTACACGAATAAATTAGATTTACAAATAAGGTAAAAACTAATATTTAATGAGTAAAATTATAGATGTATACTTTTCAGAATTATAATCTTACAATGTCGAAGGTCATCTGTTTTTTTACCAAATCGACTTCCACTACTCTTACCTGAATTTTGTCGCCAAAGCGCAATGATTTACCATGGTGAAGTCCTACAAGGGTATAGTTTTCTTCGTCAATATAATAAAAATCATCGTCAAATTTCCTCATGGGAATCATCCCTTCGCATTTAGACTCCTCAAGTTCGGCGTAAACTCCCCATTTAGAAATCCCACTGATAGTAGCATCAAAGGTCTCCCCAATTTTATCGGCTAAATATTCAGCCTGTTTATATTTCACGGAAGTACGTTCGGCTTCAGTGGCTTTCTGTTCCATCTGCGATGAATGTTTGCAGTATTCTTCATATTCGGCTTTTTTTACGGATGGCTTCCCATTCATGTAATCCTCTAAAAGCCGATGCACCATCAAGTCGGGATAACGGCGGATGGGAGAGGTGAAGTGTGTGTAATAGGGAAATGCCAGTCCATAGTGCCCGATATTGTCGGTGGAATAGACGGCACGTGCCATGAGCCTGATGGAGAGTTTGGTTAGCATATTGTATTCGGTACGCTCTTTCATTTCGCTGAATAACTGATTGAAGGAGGTGGCTAACGCCTTGTGCGAACCTGTCTTAATATCAAATCCTAGCTTCTTGACAAAATTTTTGAAAGTGGTCAGTTTCTCCTGGATGGGCTCGTCATGAATACGGTAAACAAAAGTTTTGACATCTTGTTTGGGAGCGTTTGTCTTTCCGATTTTTTCTGCAACTCTCTTGTTAGCCAAAAGCATAAATTCTTCAATCAGAAAATTGGCCTCTTTTTGTACTTTAAGATATACCCCAATTGGTTTGCTGTTTTCATCAAGTTTGAACTTAACCTCTTCGGTCTCAAAGTTAATGGCATTGTTCTCCATCCTCTTTTGTCGCAAAATTTTGGCAAGGGCATCTACCTGAAGAATGATACTGTCCAGTGGACCTTTACCACTTTCTATAATCTCCTGAACCTCTTCATAACTAAATCTCCTGTCTGAGTTGATGACAGTTTTGCCAAACCATTCATGGATAACCTTGGCATTGTCGTTGAGGTCAAAAACTGCACTAAAACAGAGTTTGTCCTCATTTGGGCGGAGGGAGCAGAGATTGTTGGAGAGAACTTCCGGCAACATTGGGATAGTCCTGTCTACCAAATAGACGGAAGTGCCTCGTTCATAGGCTTCTTGGTCGAGAGGAGAGCCTCTTTTTACATAGTGGGATACATCGGCAATATGAACGCCGATTCGGTGTAAACCATTGTCAAGTTTTTCGTATGAGATGGCATCGTCAAAGTCTTTTGCATCTGCAGGGTCGATGGTAAAAGTGGTGATGGAACGGAAGTCCCTTCTTTTTGCAATATCCTCATCCGATATGGTTTTGCTAATCTTTTCAGCTTCTTTTTCCACTCTTTCAGGAAAAGCCAACGGAAAATCATATTCGGCCAAAATGGCATTCATCTCCACATTGTTGTCGCCGGGTTTTCCAAGTAAGTGAATAACTTTTCCCAAAGGACTGCGGGAGCCTTCTACCCATTCGGTGATGACAACCACTACCTTGTCGCCGTTTTTTGCATTATTCAGAAATCTTCCCGGAATGAGTATGTCTCTTCTGAAAGAGGGATTATCAGGGATGAAATAGGCAATCCCTTTGTTAATCTTTATGATACCAACAAGCTGTTTTTTACTGCGTTCCAGAATTTCTACAACTTGACCTTCGGGATTCTTTTTTCTTCTTGTGGGAAATACCAGTACTTTTACAATGTCGTTGTGTAAAGCATTACTCAAATTACCATCCCCAATAAAGATGTCTTCAGCTTCTTTTTCTTCCTGAATCACATAAGCCGAACCGGTTGAGGTGATTTGTATTTTTCCGGTTACATAATTTTTGCGTGTGAATTCTTTACTTAAGTATTTGGGGTTGATTTTGTATTTTCCTTGTCCGGCAGCTAATAAAATTTTAGCATCCAGAAAATCCTGAAGAATTTTTTTGACTAATTCACGTCCTTCTTTATCAAAAATATTGATTTTTGCCGCAATTTGCTTGTAGTTATATTTTGCATTATCGCCTGTTGAAAATAATTCAACAATTTTTTTCTCTATCGAAGAGATGTTTTTGTTATTCATATATAGTTTTCTTAATAGCTCTTATTCATTTTGTTATCTTATAAAACAATATCAGGGTTATTTTGTTTACAGCAAAATAACCCTGATAATATAAATTGAAGAATATTGCAAAATTTTTTCTTTTATTTAACCGGAGTAGCAGGTGTAACCGGAGTGGCAGGTGCCGGGTTGATTTCGAAAAGTTCAACTTCGAAAATAAGAGTAGCGCCCGGTTTAATGGCATTGCCGGCTCCTCTGTCGCCATAAGCAAGATCAGAAGGAATGAAAAACATGAATTTAGATCCAACAGGCATCAATTGCACACCTTCGGTCCATCCTGGAATAACCTGATTTAATCCGAAAGTGATGGGTTCGCCCCTTTGAACGGAAGAATCAAAAACAACTCCATCAATAGTGGTACCGTGATAATGAACCTTAACCTGATCGGTAGCGGTTGGTTTTGGACCGGTTCCCATTTTGATAACTTTATATTGCAAACCACTTGCAGTAGCAACTACGCCCTCTTTCTTAAGGTTTTCTGCCAGAAAAGCAGCTCCTTTGGCTTTCTCTTCTGCCATGCCTTTGTTTTGATGTTCTTGAACCTGTTGGTTTAAAATAGCAAATAACTGTTCCATTTCCTGTGGAGTCAATTTATTGTTTCCTGCCAAGGCATCGGTAACCCCCTGAATGAAGTTATCCATTGTCAATTGAATTCCTGCAGTTTTAAAACTTTCCCCTACATTTGCTCCCAAAGCATAGCTGATTTTTTGTTCTTGTGTCATTTCTTGTGATTTTGAAGTAAAACTTATTCCGACAAAGAATAAGCATAAAATAATAATGGTAAATCTTTTCATTTCTTATCGTTTTAAATTTAAGATTGCAAAAATAACTTTTTTTTTTAACTTTTATTATTCTTATCTTTAAAAATATAATTACTATCCAAAACAATAGCTATAAAAATTATCAAGTTAATGTCCTGTTTTTTTTCATTATTTCTAGTTTGACTTCTCACTTCGCTCTGTTTTATCATTGAAAATAATTCCCTGTTGTTTGTTTGAGGGTTGATAACAATCGATTAGTAATAAATGGATAATCATCTATTCAAAAAGTGCCCCTTGCTGATCGGGTGATGATGCAAAATGTAAAAATCTGATATCGTTTTTTTCTTAAAACACCTTGAATATTACCAACGAGAATGTCTTTTAATTTTGTTCATATTAATAATATTTTTTATATTTGCATCCTCATGAGATGACTTTTGCATTGTTGACCATCTTATTATTTATTTTTATTATTTAACCTTAATGAAAAACATATTAAACTTACGGAAACAAATGATTATTTAGATTTCTTTCAATTGAAAGAGGCAAATGGAAAGTAGAAATCAGGCAGTTCAAAATGGTAAGAAGAAAGTAACAATTTGCAAACAAAGGATAAAGAATGACAAATAGGCAATAAGAAGTAGAAAACATTAAATAAGAAGTAGCAAATTGGAAATACGAAAAAGCAAATAGGGATTACGAGATAGCAAATAGGGAATATGAAAAAGCAAATAGGAAATACGAAGAAGCAAAAAGGGAATACTAAGTAGCAAAAAGGGAATTCGAAGAAGCAAAAAGGGAATCCGAAGAAGCAAATAGGAAATCCGAAGAAGCAAATAGTGGATACAAAGTAGCACATAGGGAATATGAAGTAGCAATAGCAAAATTGATAATAAAAACCATAAAATTGAAATCTATTTATATAATCTTACCTTATTAATTTGCATTTTTATAAAGTAACATAATGAAGTTATTATGAAAAAGAATTTCCATTGTAAAATAGAAGATTTACCTGCTATTGCAGACTTTGTATTAGCATGTATAAGACGAGATATAGCTGATTTTAACAATTATTCAGAGCTCTTTAACCAAGAGTATCTTAGCGATTTAAATCTTAAAAAACAAGAGTGTACTGATTTGATAATGACCGATTCGGTGAATATTGCTCTGAAATCCGTGACAAAAAGGCTTTATGAGAATTTGAAAAAACTCAGAACATTGCTGGTTTTAATGGAAGGATATATTATTTTGGCTAAAAAAGATATTAACAATGACAAATTGGGAATTGTAAAAATACGTAAGAACATTAAAGCCGGCAATGTGGAAGGGGTTGTTTTTTCCCTTCGTGTTTTTATTAATAATCTTAATGAATGGGAAACCATTCTGACTTCAAAAGGGATGAAACAGGAACACATTGAAGCCTTGGATCATCTTCTCACTATTATTGAAAGTCTTAATATGGAGCAAAATGAACTATTGAGTAAACGTTCCCAAAACTGTTTGAACAATATGAAAATGTTCAACAATTTATGGGATATTTTGTCGGATATCATGCTAGTGGGAAAGGCAATCTACAAATCCACCAACGAATCCAAACTCAAAGACTATACCATGTTACAGATTAAAAGACGCATGAACAACGAAAGGAAAAACACCACCGCTGCTAATGTTGCTTCTGCATTTACCGACACGGTCAATTAAGCTTTTTGCTATAATAAATTAATTCTTATACTGCAGCTCTCTTCGTCAGGGGACGGATGAAATGGGGCTGCATTTTTTGTAGGCATACTAAAAATAAGGATTATTATCAAAAACGCCACTGCAAATGTTTTGAACAGTGGCGTCTAAATATTAAACTTGATTATCAAAAGGATAATAATTGTAAAAAGAATTCTATTTGTGTACTTTGCGGATAAATTCTTCCACTTCAGGGGAGCCCCCTTGATATACCAAATAACCATTGTAGGGCTCTCTTTCGGTAATTTCGTCATTGATAGGGGTTAACATAAGACGCTTAACCTCTTCAGGATCCTGAGTTTGTCCCATTGCCCAGCCTAACTTAATGTAAGCCACTTCCGGTAGCATATTGCCGCAGGGGATGATTCCTTTTGCCATCATATCACGTCCGGTATCATAGACAAACATATCCACATAACCCCAGAGAGTTTGCAACGTCATAAATTGGTGCACGCCTTCTGCCTTGGCTCTTTCCACAGCGGGGTACATCTCTTTATTGATATGTCCCAGCCCGGTTCCTACCCAAACAACCCCTTTGTAGCCATTATCAATAATAGCGTTGAGCATATCAGGTTTCATTCCCGGATAGTAATAGAGCATGGCAACCCTGTCGTCAAAGGTGGGAACAATCTTTACATTACGGTCTTTACGTCTGGGTTTATAATCCTGTTTAATTGGGAAAACGCCCTGACGGGTAACCCTGGCAACCGGAGTGTCTCCGATAGTTCTGAAAGTAGAACGATAAGAGGAGTGCATTTTTCTGACGCGGGTACCTTTGTGGAGAAATCCATATTCGTCAGAAGTTGGTCCGAACATACAAACCATCACTTCTGCAATATCTCCATGACCGGCGGCAGTCATAGCATGCATTAAGTTAAGGGCGGCATCTGAGCTGGGGCGGTCCGAAGAACGTTGCGATCCAACCAATACCACCGGTACCGGAATATTCTGGCACATAAAAGTAAGAGCAGCTCCGGTATGGTGCAAGGTGTCGGTTCCATGACCAATGACAATCCCTTCAATTCCCTTTTCAATTTCCTCACCGATTTTCTTTGCTAATGCAATATATTGAGTCGGTCCCATATTTTCGGAAAAAACTGCAAAAATCTTTTCTGTATCCAGATTGCAAATGTCAGCAAGTTCCGGAACGGCACCATAAAGTTCTCCCGGTGAAAAGGCAGGGATAACGGCACCGGTTCGATAATCCAGACGTGAGGCAATAGTTCCTCCTGTTCCCAGCAGTTTAACATGGGGCAATCCTTCGGTATAGGGGAACTGCTTTTCAGGAATCTTATAATTGGCTTTTTTATAGCCCGTTTCCTTCATGTCATTGACTGTGGTGATATCTATTCCGATATTATAACCTGTGATGACTTTCATCACAATATGTTGGTCATCATCATTTTCTGCGCGGGGCAAAATAGTGCCCGAGAAATGGCCGCGGGTAGTCTCTACCTCTGCACTTCCCCAAACTCTGACATTATATTTTTTCAAAAGTTCCAAAGCAGCACCTTTGTATCCTTGGAAAATATCTTCGCTCATCTTCTTTCTGTTTTAAATAGTGATTATTGTGTTAATAGTGAAGAGGGTATCTTAATTCAATATTTTTTTAGCCAACTCTTTCAAATCAACATTTCCTTCGCTGATGGTTCTTAACTGTCCCATAATACTGTTTGCCTTATCAACTGAGTTGGTCTTTTTTCTTTTGGGAGAGAATTTATCATCAATAAATTTAATTCTCGCAAAAATATCATCTTTATTAATTCTCTTAAATTTAATAACCGTAAGAATGGATTCAAAATCCATCTTAGGGTGTTTAAACATTTCGTTCAACATTTTGGGAGCAATAGCAAAATCTATATTTTCCTTTTTTAGATAAGCAAATAGATCGTAGATCCGCTCAAGGTCAAACTGAATATTTTTATATTGACCATGTAAATGTTTCAACTTTTGTCCGAAGAATACCCCGACATATTTAGGACAGATATCCAGTTCTGTAACAATTTTTTTGATTAAAGGGAAATAGTTATGAGTAAAGAGGTAGTTATATGAATCTTGCGGCACATTCCACTCTTTCAATTGGTTGTATCTGTCAATAATTTCATCAGGAACTGTTGAGCGCAGAGAGTCGATATAGTCGGAAGCCAATGGAATCGGAGCGGAGTCAGTATCGGGATACATTCTGTCGGCACCGGGGAGCACTCTTTCGAAGATAGTAGATCCGTCAGCAAACGACTTTCTGGTTTCTTTAGGAACACCATCGAAAGCCATGAGCGCGCGTTCTTCGATAACATCCAAAGCAGTCTTAACGTCATCTTCCTGAGCCCAGAACAATATCTGTGCATCTCTTTCACCTGCCTTAAGCAGTTGTCTGATTTTTTCGCGTACATGTTCGCTGATAACATCATCCAAATCTTCGGAAGTAGCCATATTGGGTTTCTCAATACAGGCAACCACCTTCAATCGGTTGATAAACTCATCATAAAAAGGTTTTCCGGGTTGTGTGAAATGAGAAAGCAGTCCTTCAAACTGGGGAAGATTGACAGCGTAAAGTTTTTCTTTTCTATCAATGGCATTTTTAATAGGAGTATAATAGAAAGTGAAATCTTTAGGGTCGATTTCCACATAATTCATTTTCCAGTTTTCCTTAGAAATTCTGTTGTTCAATTCGTCCCGAATCGCCAACAAAGCCCATTGTCTGAAAACTTCAACATGTGTCAATTCAGGAATCCATTTTGTATGAGAAACACCTTTAATTTCAACGCGGGTTCCGCCTTTACAGCTAACATTTACATCTTCGCGTCCTGCGCCGATACCTGTTCTCACTTTTCCTGTACTGCGGTTCAAAAAGCGGATATAATCACAGCCTTCTTTTACTTCGTCCGGATTTTTAAAATCGGGATAAGTAACCGTTTCAATTAACGGCATTCCCAAACGGTCAGTTCGGTAAACACGGGTATGACCAATATCGGAAACTTCGCGGCAAGCATCTTCTTCAATACTTAATTGGATGAGGCGCATTTTCTTATTTTTCATCTGAATAGAGCCTTCCAGTCCGATGATGGCAGTTCTTTGGAAGCCTGTCGGAATGGAACCGTCCAAATATTGCTTACGGGTAATATGCACTTCCCCGACGATATTAAATTTAGAAGCCAGTGCAATCTCAATGGCAATTCCCAGTGCCTCTCTATCGATAGGAAATGGTGGCGTATCGTCAACATCGTAGGTACAGGCAGATTTATTTGCCAGATGATAAATAATTTTTTTGCGGGTTTTAAATTCCATGAGGGCCGTCCCGTCATATTCTCCCAATTCAGACAATGTAGGGCGCATGTGGCGAATAATTTCGGCGTCATACTGTCCTATTTTCTGGAAATAGCCGGCAGGGCAACGGCAAAATAATTTCTTTTTAGTTAAAAGCTGTTGGTGAACTTCCAGCCCAGACATGAATCCTAAGCGATCATAATCTTTTTGAGTTGCCTTTTTCCGTTCAACATAGCCTATTTTCTTGAGAGAATTTTCAAAATTCTTGCGAGGATTAAAATTAGTCACGTTAAATATAAATAAAGTTATTTTTTTCTATTTCTAATCATGAGTCCGGTTTTGGCTTTCCCGGTTCTTATATAGTCAAGTAAAGGTCTGAAAGAGGGGCATCCATATTGGCAAGAACCGCACTCAATACAGTTCATAATGCCGTAACTTTCACAATCTTCATATCGTTTCAATTCAGAGTAAGCCTGAAGGATATACGGTTGCAATCCCATTGGACAAACTCCGATACATTTTCCGCAACGCAGGCAAGGATAAACCCTATTTCTTTTGCTTTCCGATTCATCCATAAGCAATAAACTGGACATTCCCTTAGAAACAAAAGTATTCACTTCAGCGATGGCTTTTCCCATCATAGGACCACCGGCAATAATCTTTCCGGTATTTTCAGGGATATCAATACTTTGTAATATTTCATTCAGTGGAGTGCCAATTCTTACCCTGTAGTTATGAGGTTTTTCCAATTTCTTACCGGTAACCGTCATCGTGGTTTCAATCAGCGGTTTGTTTTTTTGGACTGCTTCATATACCGAGTAAGCTGTTGTGATATTATTGGCAATAACGCCTACTTCAATCGGCAATTTACCGTTCGGAACTCTTCTGTTTATCAAAGCTTGAATCAACTGCTTTTCTGCTCCTTGCGGATATTTGGTTTTAACGGGGCAAACCTTAATATTGGGATATTGCTGAGCAACCTGACTCATCTTTTCAATGGCATCCTTTTTATTATTCTCAATCCCGATTAATGCCACAGGGGCTCCCGAAGCAACCAAAAGGGCTTGAATTCCTACCATACACTCTTCCGTTTTTTCAAGCATCATCCTATGGTCAGCGGTGATATAAGGTTCGCATTCTGCAGCATTGATAATCAGGTAATCCACTTTTTTATCAGGGGGAACCATATATTTTACGTGAGTAGGGAAGCAAGCTCCTCCCAATCCAACAATACCGCACCCTTTAATTCTATCAATAATCTCTTGTTTAGAGAGTGTTATTTCTTTTTTGATTTCTTTACTTTTGTCAATAGTTTCAAGCCATTCATCACCTTCAACATCAATCACCACAGCTTCTCTTTTATATCCTGAAATGTCAACTGCCTGATCAATTTTGGCAACAGTACCGGAGAACGGAGAATGGACATTCGCAGAAATGAAAGCTTCCCCTTTACCGATAAGTTGTCCCACTTTCACCTTATCTCCCTTTTGAACTTGGGCAACTGCAGGAACTCCCATGTGTTGATTCAGTAAAATAGTTGCTTGTTTCGTCAGCGGAAAATACTCTATAGAATATTGTTTAGCAAATTTATTTTCTGCCGGATGAACACCACCTTTTTTAAATGTTATCATGACTAAAAAGAATTAATTGTTAACTATTTCCGTTTCAACTTGCTGTTCAACAACTTTTACAGCCTTTGGAGGGAAGTTGCATTCATGAATGGCATGGGTTGGGCATTCGCTGACACATTTACGGCATAGTTTACATTTGGTAAAATCGATATATGCGAGATTATTTTCTATTGTAATAGCATCAAAAGCACACACTTTTGCACATTTTCCGCAGCCGATACAGGCAACGGAACAGTTTTTCTTTGCGGCAGCTCCCTTTTCAGTGTTACGGCAGGCAACATAAACACGGCGTCCTTTTTTCTCTTTGTTTCGCATCTCAATAAGCTTACGGGGGCAAGCTTTGGCACAGGCTCCGCAAGCTACACATTTCTCTTCGTCAACAATCGGCAGGTTGGTGGTGGAATCGATATGAATAGCATCAAACTTACAGGCTCTGACACAGTCGCTGTATCCCAGACAGCCAAACGCACAAGCACTCTCTCCGGCAAAAATTGATGTGGCAAATTCGCAGGTCAGTGCCGAATCATAAGAAGATTTAGCAGGGGCATTCTCACAAGAACCATTACAACGGAGAACTGCAATTTTAGGTTCCGACTCATCAGCCTTTAATCCTAAATAGTCGGCGATAGCTTCCGTTACACTGCCTCCTCCGGCAGGACAGCCGAGCCCATCCAGTGATTCTCTTTTGACAATTTCTTCTGCCAGATTACGACAACCGGCAAAGCCGCAACCGCCGCAGTTCGCGCCGGGCAGTCTTTTAGCCACTTCATCAATTCTTGGATCTTCAATAACCTTAAATGCTTTTGAAACAAAATATAATATAACCGCAGAAATTAAAGCAATGGCACCCAGTACAATTGCAGCAATTAGAATAAAATTTGTACTCACGATAACTCCTTTTTTTGGTATGCAAAAATAATTTTTTTTTTATTTGAATGGCAAAATATTATTATTTATTTGCTTATTTCTATACATTATTGTTAATCCTCTGAAAGAATTTCGGTTGCTGTGTTTTAGGTTATGTTTTATTAAAATCAAAAGTTGTGGACTAACTAAAAAATACATTATTTGCCATTCTTGAAGGAATCAACTCTAACACTATTATACTTTTTCGCAGAAACTTCCCATAATACAATGCAATATAAGTATGCATAGTTACTTTAGATCTTGCTAAAAATAGGAACTTAATTATTCGTCGATGCTTTCCTAATGATTGTCATTAATCAGTTTTATCTCCGGCAATTGGCAACAGAAAATAAAACATACTCCTATAGTTCAAGAATAGCAATACAATAATTCTTCCCCGTTTTAAAAAACAATGCCGTCTTATTATCCGATATTTCCAGATACTTATATAAATAATCGGGGAATTTAGAAATAGTATTAACATTATTCTTTGAAGAAAAGTCCAATAGAGTAGTTATTTCATCATTTTGTGATTTTATATTTTGAGGATATATTGACAAAAGTTGTAGTTGTTTTTTAGTTGACGTAATTAAGAATGAGATTTTATTATTATATTTAAATTCTTGCAAAAAACTTTTTATCGGATATCTGTAAAATTCGCAGTTGGATGTTATTGTCCCCTCTTTATCTAAAACAAATAAATATTGACCCTTTTGCATAATGTTATTTATCAAAAGGTTGAATGAATAGCTCAATAAGTATTCTTGATTTAAATGAAAGCATCTTGCTGTACCAATTTCTCCTGTTTTGAATAAAGTTTCAGAAAAATAACGATCAGTATTTTCGATTTTATTCGTTTGGGGATTAAAAATTGTACTGAAAAAACCTGATGACCACAAGGGAGAATCCATTCCTTTTATGTCTGGAGCCACTGTTCCCATAATTAGGATACGTTGGTCCTCAGTTTCGCATAATGAAAGATTTGATGCCCCTTTGGTATCATTCCACAAACGACCAAAATCATAATCCTTGGAATCCTCTTTTGAAAAAACATGAATACCAAAAAACGGTCCTATGGGATTTAGTGGTGCAGCATCAGAAACAAACTTCAATTGTGAGGCGCTGTAGCTTGTTACCCTGGCCAAAATTACTTTTCCGTCATCAGTAACCAAATAATCGTTGTAATTATAGATGTATAAGTGTTCAAAATCAATATTACCGAATAAAATATTTCTGTCAAATTCTTTTTCCCAAAGTTTTTCCATTTTCCGGTTAAAAAGAGCAACAGTTGTATTAACTTTCAAACCAACAGTTCCAAGCGTAGAAATTACGGCAACATATTCGTTATTTGAAGAAATATGTGTTTTTATATCATAACCATACCAGTTATCTATAAAAGTGTCATAGATTGTATCTTTTTGGATAAGTTGGAATGTGGATAATTCAAAACGACAATGAATTAATACGCCATTCCTTTTTGCGTTGTTTAGTAAAGGATCTGTCTTTTTTAAAAGAATATCAATATGTTGATCATTGAGCAATGCAAGTTGCACTAAATATCCTTCAAATTCTATGAATTCCTTTTCCTTGATTCGATTACAATTTCCATCAATTTCAAGTAGCGTTGGAATTTTTCCATCCTTTAGATAAGTAGCTATATAGTTGTTGTTGACTTGAGAAATGGGGTTGAAATTATTATCTTTGTTGGATAATAGCTCATTTTCACTGCCAAAAATCAATTTTGGAGATTGTCCGTAGGAAAAATTCATATAACTGCTTAAACAGATTGAAATTAAAATTGTAAAAAATATTTTTTTCATTTTTTTTTGCTCGGTTATTACCCATTGAGTTCTTCGGGGATATAGTGTTGATAATAAATTTAAAAAACAACAAATAAACAAACAACGTTATGCTAAATAGTTATTTATTCTTTGGTTGTTCCCTGTTTTTCGGACAGGGTTATGTTTATTTTATGAAAGCAAAAATACAATATTTTTTAAAGACAAATTACGCTTTTTTAGTTTTTTATAAAACAAAATTCTTGTATTTACTTTATCAAAATGAAATCGAAGTTGATTAAACAAAAAAAAAGAGGTTTTGCCTCTTTTTTTATTGGTTTCTTCTTTAAGAGTATCTTTAAAGAAGTTTTTGAGGGCGACTAGTGGGATTCGAACCCACGACCATCGGAACCACAATCCGGCACTCTAACCAGCTGAGCTATAATCGCCATGTTTCAAGCGGCAAAAATACATATTTTTTTCTTAGTACAAATAGAAATCGCTATTTTTTTCAACTTTTGTTTATTGCCTTGTTGTAGGATTCTCTTTTTCTAAAAAATCCATAAAACAATACACAGGAGGATATTATATAGGCTGCGGAATTGACAATACAAGCTCCCGTTATTTCTAATTTGGGTATCAGCAAGAAGGATAAAATGACGGTGGCAATGAGCCCGATTCCGGACTTAATAATCAATATTTTCAATTTCCCGATAGCTGAAAAGTAGTTCCCGATAACATTAGAAACCGAAATTGCCAAAATTCCGGGGGCGAGCAACATCATGATCTTTTTTACCTCTGTGAATTCAGCTCCGAAGACAAAACTAAAAAGCTCTTTCGGTAATAGAAATATTAGTAACAGACATATTATGGTGATGTAAAAACTATACTTTGATACGGTGATGGTCTCTTTTCTCGAGCTGATGGTGTCACCCTGTTTGATGACGTTTGAATATTGCACCAACGAGATACTTTTGCTGACAATCCAAATGGCTTCAGAAATAGTAACCCCGATTGAGAAAATTCCCACCGAAGTTGTACCGATGAACAAATTCAGCAAATAGTAACTTAAACGATAGTTAAAGAATTGCAGTAAGTTGCTCAGCTCAGTCTGCCATCCGAAAGCAAAGGATTTTTTTATGGTTTCTTTATCCAGCGATAGAGTCAGCTTTCCGATTGCTTTTTTGGTCATCACTCTGCAGAAAATCAGTACTATAAAATAGGAAAGTATAGCTCCTAAAAAATAGGCATTGTATTTAAGAGAAGGAAAAATGAGATGTGCTCCGAACATAAAGCCGAGCAATAGCGCCGGTTGAATTACCGTAATAATATTATAGGATGATATTTTTTGTCCACCTAGAAAGAGTGCGTTATGAAAAGCAATGAATCCACTTAGAGCAGCGGCAATAAATAAGTATAAAGCGATCTGGGAATTACCTGTCAGCAATGCAATAATTCCGGCAACTGCTGCTACAATGAATGTCCATAAATAGCCCTGCGTTGCCAGTTTTGAGGCTCCGAATTTTGACAAATAAAAAGAGACACTGCTACCGGTGAAAATGTTTGAGATAATGGAGATAAGACTAAGGTCGGCGATGAACAGAGCAATGATGCCTCGCCCTTCCGCTCCCCACAGTTGAGTAGTGAAAACGACAACCCCGAAATTGAATAACAATATCAGCCCTTTACTCAAAATAGTGACTAAAATATTGTTTTTAAGATTTATGGTACTCATCTTTTAATACAAAATCAACAAATCCGTTTTTAATACTATCCCAATGGTATTTTTCAGAAGATAATTCCATTGCTCTTTTACAATGTTTATTATATAGATTACCGTCAGTAATATATTGTGAAATAATATTCACAATACTACTTGCATCCTTTGGATCAACAAGAAATCCAAATTGGGTTGTCTCAGGAAGATCATGTCTTATAGCTTTCAGATTCGAAAAAATGATGGCTCTTCCACAGCTCATGTAATAAAAAAGCTTAATAGGTAAACAGCGGTTATTTTCTCTATTTATCTTTCTTAAATCCAAATAGATATCATATTTTCCAATTATATTACAAAAATCAGGAAATGGTTTAAAGGGAGCGAATTTAATCTCAAGATTATCCGGAAATCGTTCCAGAATAAAAGTAGATTTTGTATAATTTATGATCGTAAGAATGAAATGAACTTCGGGATGTTTTAAGGCAATAAGACGGGCTACTTCAAGTACTTTGTCATAGCCTTTGTCTCTTGTAAGATTGCCGCAATAAAGCAAATGGCATTCTTTATCGATTTTGTTCACCGGATATTGCTTCAGAAAATTCAAATCGGGATAGTAAGGAAGAAAGACAAAGGGCTTAAAGGGGAAAATAAAACGATAAGGTTTTGATTTGTAATACTCTCCGAAAATGAATCCGTCAACTCTTAAATCGGCATAAAAATTGAGCAGCACCAACACCATATATTTTATAATACGCATGAAGAGGGAAAGCCCTTCAATATTCTTCTTTGAGGGGTAAAATTCTGTAATATCGTAGAAAATTCTGCTCTTTGATTTTGATTTTCTACGGTAGTAATTAGCTCCCAGAATTGAAATAGGAGTGTCGCAAATGATGATTTCAGGCTCAATTTCCAGCAACAGTTGACCGATGCGTTCAATTACTTTCTTTTTTGGTAAATTTTTATCATTAAAACAATGAAATCCGTAATCTGTTTGTCTTCCGGCTTTAGTAGAGATTATATGGACTTCGTATCCTCTTTGTTCAAGAGCGGGCTTCTGATTATAGAAAACTCTTTCATCTGTGTGAATATGAGCCGTAAGGACAAAAGCTGCTTTCATAACATAAAGGTTGTTAAAATAATAAATCTACATCTCCTTTTCCTTCTCTAAGTATCTCGATTGTTCCGGAAGTACAGTTAACCACTGTAGATGGAATATTGTCTCCAAATCCGCCATCAATCACAATATCGACCAAATCGCCATATTTTTCATAAATTAATTCAGGGTCAGTAGTATATTCAATTATTTCATCATCATCTTTGATAGAGGTGGAGAGAATTGGGTGCCCGAGTTCTTTAACAATTTCGCGAATAATATTATTGTCAGGAATACGGATTCCGATAGTTTTTTTATTGCTTTGTAATAATTTGGGAACATTGTTATTAGCTCCCAAAATAAAAGTATAGGGGCCGGGTAGTACTTTTTTCATTACCTTGAAAATGTTATTTTCTATTGGTCTTGAAAAGTCAGATAAATGACTAAGGTCGGAGCAGATGAATGATAGAGATGATTTTTTCTTGTTTTTCCCGACTATATTGACTACTTTTTCAATGGATTTTTGTTTAAAGATGTCACAACCGATTCCATAAATAGTATCTGTTGGATAAATGATGACACCACCATCTTCCAGACATTCAACAATTTGTCTTATTGCACGGGGGTTGGGATTTTCTGGATAAATTTTTAGAAGCATGACCCTTTAACTAAAAAATGGGTAAGCTACTTGTATCGCATCGCTCAACCAATGTACCCTTGCTACATTCCTGTCCTGGGGGAGTTGAAAGGGAGCAGATCGTACAAGACTTACCCGCTGCAAAAGTATAAAAATTTTGTTTAGTATTGATTAATATCCTAAATTTTTAAGCATCGATTTGTAACTCTGCTCTTTAGCAAAAAGTTTGGTAGAAATTTCATTGTCTTCATCCAGATAAATGATGATGTGTTTGGGGGCGGGAGTGAGGCAATGTTGAATTCCACCATATCCGCCTATTGATTCCTGATAAGCCCCGGTGTGGAATAATCCAATATATTGAGGATCTCCTTCTTCATCATTTGCGTTTACTGAATGATAAGCTTCTTCGTCATCCTTGCTGTCTTCAGTTTTGTAAATTTTAGGGAGAAAAACTGCATTTAAATGTGCTTCCGAGTTATAGTAGTCCTGACTATCACAAGTAACTCCGCCCAAAAAGACTCTTTCATACTCCCTGTCCCAGTTGTTTACTGCCAAAATAATGAATTGTTGATTAATAGCCCAACTGTCAGGCACCGTTGTCATAAATGAACTATCTATCATATTCCACAACTCTCTGTCGTTTTGACGTTTCTGTTGTACTATAGAATAAAGGACTGCACTGGCTTCTCCCACAGTGTAAGATCCGAATTCGGTAAATATATCCGGTTCCCTAACTCCCTCTCGGTCGCAAATCTGTTTGATTTGGGAAACGATTTCTTCGCTCATGTATTCATAGTCATATTCAAACGACAAAGAGTTCTTAATCGGGAATCCACCTCCGATATTGAGAGAATCCAGCTCCGGACAAATTTTCTTTAAATCGCAATACAAACTGACACATTTTGAAAGTTCATTCCAATAGTAAGAAGTGTCTTTAATTCCAGTATTGATAAAGAAATGCAACATCTTTAACTCAAATTTGGAATTGTTTTTGATTTTGTTTTCATAAAATGGAATGATGTCGTTGTAACGGATACCTAATCGCGAAGTATAAAATTCAAATCGGGGCTCCTCTTCTGATGCAATCCGAATGCCTAACTTACACTTGCTATTAATATTTTTATCCAGTAATTCCAGTTCATGTTTACTGTCCAATACCGGTATTGTATTTATAAAGCCTGCTCCAAGTAAGTTGCATATATTGTCAACATATTGTTGCTTCTTGAATCCGTTACAGATAATATAATTTTCTTTGTCAAACTGATCATTTTCAGTTAGAACTTCAATAATGTTAAGGTCAAAGGCTGAAGAAGTTTCAATATGAACATCATTTTTAAGTACTTCGCTCATAACAAATTCAAAGTGAGAACTCTTTGTACAGTAACAATAATGGTAATCCCCCTGATAATCTGATTTTGCTATAGCAACGTTAAACCAACGTCTTGCCCGTTGAATATTTTGTGAAATTTTTGGTAGATAAGTGATTTTAAGTGGAGTTCCATATTGCTTTATGATGTCCATCAAAGGAACATTGTGGAAGTATAATTCATTATCTTCTACCTTGAATTCTTCCTGTGGAAATTCATAAGTCTGTGATATTAAATCAAAATATTTAGTCCTCATCTCTTTTTATTTTTTTATTTTTAAGGCTGCAAAAGTAATATAAAATTTATATGGATCTTAATAATTAAATATATTTAACTAACTTGGATTGAATTTTTTTTGCTAATCCGATTGAGTTGGATTTCTTTTATTAATTTAATTCGCTTATAATTTCCTATGTTTTTTATTTCTTCACGGTACTGCATTAATTTCTTTCTTACTTTTGCAGCCATGAAAAAATGTCTTACATTTTCAATATTCACTCTTGGTTGTAAGCTTAATTATAGCGAATCTTCCGATATTATGCGTCGATTAACGGAAAATGGACTGTCCGTTTCTGATTCTCCGGATTCTATTATTGTAAATAGTTGTGCAGTCACTTCTTCTGCCGAAAAAAAAGTGCGAAATCTTACCTCTAAACTTCATCGTGAACATCCTGATTCCGAGATTATACTGATCGGCTGCATGGGTGCTCTTAAAGCTGAAACTATTCTTCAGTGGCCGGGAGTATCCGCTGTTTTCGGAAATCGTGATAAAAATAGAGTTATTGATTATTTATTGAATAAGTCAATTTCTACTGATTCTGCTTTTCAGTCAGCCTATTCTTCCAATGACAGAACCCGATCTTTTCTGAAAATTCAGGATGGATGTGACTACTATTGTTCTTATTGTACTGTTGCAAAAGCAAGAGGCGAAAGCAGAAGCGATTCTATCGCTAATGTTCTAAATAATATTGATAATATTGCTAAACTCGGTATTAAAGAAGTGAATCTTACCGGCGTGAATATTGGCGACTTCGGCAATAATAATGAAAGCTTTTTGCAACTTATTAAAGCTATTGAAGCGCATAAGCCTGAAATGAGAGTTAGAATTTCTTCCATTGAGCCCAATCTTTTGAAAGATGAAATAATCCGGATTGTTTCTGATTCAAAAGTGATTATGCCTCATTTTCATATACCTCTTCAGTCAGGTTCTGACAAAATTCTTTCCCTAATGCGACGACGTTATGTTCGACAGCTTTTTGCAGATAAAATCTTTCTGATTAAGAAACTTATTCCGCATGCATGTATTGCAATTGATCTGATTTCAGGATTCCCGGGTGAATCGGATTTTGATTTTGAAGACTCTTTGAACTTTGTAAATGAATTGCCAATAAGTTATTTACATGTATTTACCTATTCCAAAAGACCTGGTACACCTGCTGCCGTTATGGCTGATCAGGTTCCTGAGCCTGTAAAAAGAGCTCGAACAAACAGATTGTTGACTATTTCGGATTGTAAATTAAGGCAGTTTTATTCAGAGCATCTTGCTACTGTTCGCCCTGTTTTATTTGAAACGGATAACAAAAACGGTTTGATGTTCGGTTTTACAGATAATTATATAAAAGTTAAAGTACCTTATCGCCCCGATTGGCTCAATCAAATTGTGATGATGGAGTTGACCGACGAAATTTTTTGTTTTGATTAATTTTCTAATTTTTCTTATAAACTTATTTTGAGTAGTTTACAGATTTTAGGTTAAGCTTTTTTAGGCGTTCTGGCTCGTTGTGCTCGCCATCGGGCTTTCCGCTGCAACCCTGACGCGGAAACCGAGAAGAAATAATAGGAGCAGTTGGAGCGGAACAATCAAATAACATTATAAGGTTGTAAAAAACAGCTTTACCCCTTTCTCAAAATCTTGCGGCGTCATACTTTTTGAAGCTACAATCTTTTTGTTTTTAACCTTTAATACGGCAATTCCATAAATACCGAAAGACATTCTATCCAATTTATTACTTTTATCGCACAATACATTCTTATTTAAAGTTAATATTTTATCGGAAAAAGAGCTTAGTGTTGATTCGGATATTAAAATTGCCTGATAATGTCCTTTGATATATTCAGGATGAGATAATAAAACAGTTGTTGCACTTTTAACGCAATTCAAGCATCCGCTACGTAAAATAAAAAGATATTCACCGTCAACAATAGTAAAATCCGGAAAAGTTTCCTTCATATAATTATTAAAAAAACGACTTACTTTTTCATATTCGGCTTTCTGATCCTGGTTTTGGCAAGAACAGTAAACAGAGAATAATATCGGGATTAATAAGAATATGAATTTTTTCATTTCAGCTTAAATATAACAAATACACTTTTGCCGGGATTTTGAGCGGTCAGGTTCTCGTCCATGACGGCAATTCCCTCTTTGGTGATCATAATTTCATGTTTACTAAGTTGCTCAGGCATATCTATTTCTGCAATTTGAGAAAAAGTGGAATCCAAGACTATCAAAGACCAAGGCTTATCAGCCGGATTGTTGCGCGTACCGTCTTCATTTTCATGGGGCATCGGTTTGGCAGCAACAACATAATACAAGTCGCGATAATAATCGTACCGGAGGTACATATATGAAAGTCTTGCAGCGGCATCTTTTGATAAATAGTCATAGTCCAAAATTTTACTTGTATCTATTGTTTTTGAAGGCTCCGTTTTATATCGGCTTAACAAAGGAAAATGTTCCTGAGAATTATCCGGATGAGTCACAAAAAGGCTGTCGATAAAAAAATAACAGGTAATAAAATCCAAATTTTTATTGATGGCCACCCACGGCCAATAATGATTATAAGTACTGTCAGAAAAATGGATTTTTGGGAAAGCACCTATCGTTTTTCCATTAAATGTAATCTCGCGTTTACCGACCTCCAATTCGGAGGCAAACCCATAAGAGAATTTTCTGATTCTAGAGACCTTGTTCTGTGAATAATTTGAAGTACTGATTAAGTAAACATTTGCATAATATAAACGAAGCTCATCTTTATTCATTTTAAACGGTATTCCAAATGACATACTTCCTAATACAAGATCTTCATTGTCGCGTTTCCCTAAATATAAAGAAAGCGTATCAATTGTTTTATCGGAATGAATCCTATAGAACCTGTTATTATTTTGACTTTCTTCAGAGTATTGTATAATGAAAGAATCTTTATTCTCAATTATATAATTGCTTATTCGAGCTCTTATAGGCAAAATAGTTGTCGGAGTGATGGAATCTATACAAAAACAAAAAGCAAATGCAGTATCGTAATTCCTAAAATAAGTATTTACTTGGGTGTTATATTCCGGATTATAAAGGGATCTGATTTGGGTTATTTGATAATCCAAAACAATCGTATCAATTGCCTTTATTTCTTTATAGGTAATTTGTTTCGTCACACATGAATTTGCAATGAAACAAAAAATAATAATGCAGAGAAACTGACATATTGTCAGTTTCTCTGCATTATAAAATCTACCAATCTTTTTCATAATTATTTAATTGCATAAGGAAGATATATATACGTCCCATCATTAATATTTTCAACAATATAAACCGATCTGTTTTCATCATTGGAAATAACTACATCAGAAATAAAATAATCTCCGGATTGTAATAAAGATAAAAATGATGAATTCTCAGGCTCTAAAAGCATAGGGAATATATCTTTATAATTATCTTCATCAGAGAAAAAAGCTGCAACTATAGAAGCATCTACTCCTATCAATTCATTTAAGTATTGAATATAAGAAGTAGGATATACAATGATACAAGGAAGACAACCCTCTCCTTCGTATGCACAATAACTTCCACACTCTATGCAAGATTCAGTATGATAAGGGTAGCAACCAATTTCTGTCTCTTCTTGCTCCTGCTCCTGATATGATTTCATAGAAGAGGAGTTGTTATTCTTGTTGTAGTCATCAGTTTCTGTTTGACACGAATAGAAAAAAATGACTATTATTATTAAACTAAAAATTTTCGTTATTTTCATAATATAATTATTTATGTTTTGTATTAATGTTTTTTAATTCTATTATAGATAAAACTTGTCATAATAAAAATAAAAAAAAAATTCTGCAATTTCATACGGTGCTCGTTAGCAGAATCGGATAAATATTTCTTTAAAGCTAAAAATACTTTCCTTTATAGGGCACCTTTTTTGCTTTCCACCATTGTACTTTCTGGGGAAAGCTTTATAGGGATAAGTTTGTTTTACAAAGCAAATAAATTTTATTATCACCTGTGAAAAACAAACAAATATCAGAAGACTTATCAAAAGTGCCTTTACTATTTTGTTTTAATATCACTTGGAACATAATTTATTGTTTTTTATGAACGAACATTACTTCAATTAACTTGATAAAATTTCACTATTTTAATGTCGTATAATTTAAAAAATAATTTCAATTTAGAACTTTAAAGCTGTATTGTAAGATTACTAAAATAATAAAATTAATTCTTTCTGCACAATTCAAAGCGCAAATTTATAAAAACAAGTAATACAAAAATCACTTTTTTATAAAAAAATGATTTTTTTTTAGCATTTTGCAATTTTCAATTGAGAATTTGTAAAAATATTTTCATTTAATTAAAAAAACATTTGTAAAAAAAAATCCATATTAAAACAATTTCCGGAAAGTCATAAAAATTGCTTTGCGTTAGGGAATTCTAAGACATATGCAAGTGTTTTTTAATTTTTCTATTTTTATTTCAAATTACTATTATTCAGATAATTAAATAAATATTTTAGCTGCAAACTCATATAATAAGTTTGAAAATCG
>JAEWNB010000123.1 GCA_023392945.1 Bacteroidota bacterium | reverse complement strand
AATCCCCATAAATTTTATGTGTCCCGGCATTTCCCGAGGTCGAGATTACACTTTGCAGACTTGCAAATATATTTCCCGAGGTCGGGATTTTATCATCCAGACTTGCGGGAGCATTTCTCGAGGTCGGGATTACACTTTGCAGATTTGCAAATATAATTCTGACAGAAAAGACCATACTTTGCAAGTTTGCGAACTTGAAGCAGAGAGCGGAAGAGACTACAAATAATCAGAAAAGAAAAAGAAAACTATTGAAGAAAAACAAAGCGAGACTGCAATTTCCAACATCAACAGCATAGAGAATGCTTTTGCAATGAGTTTTGAGTTTTGAGTGATGAGTTTTGAGTTTTTAGTGTTGGTAATATTTGCAAGGCTATTGCCGAGAGGGGAGATTCCTCGACCTCTTGCGGAAGCGGTGGCAGCCGGCAACAATCAAAAGAACCTTCTTTTTGCCGATCCACAGAAAGACTCTTGATTATTCACACATTTTTAATATTGAAAAACGAAATATTGAAAATTTATAATTAATTTAGCGGCTTAATTATGCTGACAAAATGAACTGAATTAAGAAAGTACTTAACTAGTAGTCATGAAGAAAACAAAACAAAGCGATATTGTAATATTCAAAACTGATGATGAAAAAATAAAAATAGATGTTTGGTTTGAAAACGAAACCGTTTGGCTTACGCAAGAGCAAATGGCGACATTGTTCGAAAAAGCAAAATCTACCATCAACGAGCATATTAAAAATGTTTATGAAGAAAAGGAATTGGAGGCAGCTACAACAATGAAGAAATTCGGAATTTCCGAATTTCAGCAAAAAGCACCTTTTTATTACAACCTTGATGTAATTATTTCGGTAGGATATCGCGTAAAATCCTTGAGAGGTACTCAGTTCAGGCAATGGGCAACTCAGCGTTTGAGGGAATACATCATCAAGGGTTTTACGATGGACGATGAACGCCTGAAAAATCTGGGTGGCGGTGGCTATTGGAAAGAATTGTTGCAACGCATACGGGATATTCGGGCATCCGAAAAGGTATTTTACCGTCAGGTGCTTGATATTTATGCAACCAGCATTGATTATGACCCTAAAGCGGAGGTTTCTATAGATTTCTTCAAAAAAGTACAAAACAAAATTCACTTTGCAGTGCACGGACAAACTGCAGCCGAAGTTGTTTTTACGCGTGCTGATGCCGAAAAAGAATTTATGGGATTGATGACTTTCCCGGGCAGTCGTCCCTATCTGAAAGACGTAGTTGTTGCAAAAAATTATTTAAACGAAAAAGAACTTCGTTCGTTAGGACAAATAATATCCGGGTATTTAGATTTTGCAGAACGACAAGCCGAGCGTGAACAAGCAATGACAATGCAAGATTGGGCTAAACATTTGGATAATATTTTGACTATGAGCGGAGAAAAGCTGTTACAGGGATCCGGCTCTGTCAGCCACGAAATAGCTATTGAAAAGGCTACCGCTGAATATATGAAGTATCAACAAAAAACATTAAGCGAAGCAGAAAAGAATTATTTGGAAAGTTTGAAAGTATTAGAAAAGAAAACAAGAAAAGAAAAATAATACAGAATTTGACTCAACCCCATCTATAGACAATGACCGCCAGTGCATAACAGACAGCATATTCAATTGCCGGTTCAGTGCATATTCAATCTGCACAGCCCGTATCAAAAGTAGTGGTAACTTGACAGAAAACAGCATCGCAATCGGAAATCATTCATTCCGCCAAACGGTACCTTCGACAAGCTCAGGTGCCGAAGCCTGTCGTTCCCTGAGCCTGCCGACGTTCCCTGAGCTTGTCGAAGGCAACGTCCCCTGTCGAAGGCAACTTCCACAATCATTCATTAAAAAAAAAATACATAAAAGAAGAAAAAGATGTTTATCGAAAAGAATAATTCTTAATTTTGTGAGCTTTATTGAAACGAATAAAAAAATTATATAAAAGAAAAGTTTAAAAAAAAGACATTGGCTACTGCATAGGCAATAAAAAGAAAATGAGCTTACAAAAAAGAAAAAGTTGACAAAAGAATGAGAATACAAAACTAAATATAATACCCCTCAAAATAGTTCAAAGGTGAATAATACATCTTATTAGTAGAGAAAAAAAATACTCTTTTTTTTGTTAAGGTAATGGTGTAAAGGAGTTAGCAAACATTTTAAAAGAAAAGAATTCAAACGAAAAGTACAATGCGAAAATTGAATAAAATACTATCTCAAGCTAACTTTTTCAAGCCATCCGATTTTGACATAGTACAATGCAATGAAAATCAAATAAAAAAGTTTCGAGACTATATCAAATTGATTAAACTGGCTGAAAAGAACAAAGAAGCAACAATATTATTTCGAGGAACAAAATTACAAATATTAAAGTCAAAATTGATTTCCAAAATAAATTCCAATAATAGTTTATATGATGGATTGTTCCTCGTTGGAGAAAAGGCTAAAAACTATCTTATAAAGGAGGAGGATATACCACATCCCATAAAAACGATAAATAGTACCTGCACAAATACTACTGACTGGATTTTTGATGAATATAAAAATTTAGATTCTGCAATTATTGGTACTGAATATTTTCAAGATAATCAAAACAAAAGCCGTTTTTCTAAAGAGATAGAAAAAAATCCTTTTCTAATAGATTACTATCTAAAAGGATTGCACACGTGGAATAGTGATTTTTTAGTCAATTTTGTGTCTGCTTCATCAAGTCTCGATGTAGCTTCAAGTAATGAGAATGATTTGGTGATTATTTTGTGGATGTCAAAAAAATATTCAAAACACGTGCTAATTTATTCTTCTTTAAATGAGTATGAAAATGAATTGTATAAGAAAAAGCTCCCTGTAATAAAAATTCTTTTTGAAAAGGAGCAAGAATACTCTTTCAAAGGTTTTATATTACCTCATTTTATATTAGGTGTATATATAGAAAATGAAAATAAAATAGTAATAAATCCAGCACTTCTAAAGAATAGTAATAAAAATTGGATACAAGACGGATTTGATATTAACAATGAGAAATTCTCAGATTTTATAAAAACTACTAAATATGTGAGATTTTTAATTCTTTTCGATAATAAGGATTTTGAAGAAAAAAACGTTTGCTAATATGCTGTATAAAAAAAACGGAACAGTAGTAAATTCAAGAATTGTAGTCCGCTTCAACTTTTGTGTAACTAGACAGGAAAGTGCTTCGAAATCGGCAACAAAAACATACCGAAAATTCCTTTGAAGTAATATTTTAAAAAATACTGGACGACGTTTTCAAACCAAATAAATAATAATAAAAAATAATAGTTATGGAATTTTTAAGCCCAACTGCTTTGATTATTATCCTTGTTGTAGCAATACTTCTATTTTTTGCATTAAGAGAGGTTAATTGTTGGTACTGGAAAATAAATAGACAAATTGAATTACAACTTGAAATAATTGATTTACTTAAAAAGCTTAATGACCATAAGGAGAATAAAGAAATCAAACCTTCTGAGCCAGTCGGTCCAGTGGAGCAGACAAGTTTAAATGACCCAGAAGTTATGGAACAATTACTAAATCAGTTAAACAAAAGAAAATAATATTATTGGTTTTGGGCTGACAATACAATGTTATAAAGAACATTGTAAAAAACAGACTTGGGCTACATACACGAGGTACTAGAACAATAGAGCAGCAAACCCACTGAGATTTATAGGCTTGTAACAGAGAAAAGCTTGAAAAACATATCCAGTCCGTTTGATGATTTATAATTCAAAAACTTAGAAATAGAGAGAAGAAGTTTAAAGAGTAAAAGCGATAAAATTTTGCAAGATGAGGTAAATTTAAAAATGAGTAAAAAAAAGATATAACAATAAATAAAAAATCAAATTTCGAGAACAATTGTATATTTGCAAAAAAATAACTACTACCAGAAAATGACCCAAAGGTGCACAATACTTCCTACTATTAGAGACAAAGAATACACCTTTTTGAGGAGTGAGGTAATGGTATATAGGAGTTAGCAACAAGGCTAAGAAAACATACTACATTAAAATAACATAATTTTATGGATAGAAGATTTGCAATAGTAATAGGAATCAATGATTATGACATAAAACCTCTTGATTTTTGCGTTAATGATGCTAATTCTATAGCTGAAATCTTGGAAAATAAATGTGGATTTGAAAATAAGGACATTTATAAAATAACAAGTGATGATTCAGCCCCGATTAAGGATATTACAGGTCGATTTGAAAATGCTCTTACTACGATAGGGCAAGAACATACAGCTGAAAGAGATTCTATATTTTTCTTTTTTGCAGGCCATGGCAAATATCAATTTGATAATTCAGGTTTAAAATTTCATGATAGTTTCATGGAAATAGCAACTGTATTTGATAAGATAAATGATTTGCAACCGAATTATCAATGCTATGTAATTGATGCTTGTGAATCTGGAGGAAAAGTTTTGACTCGTGGAGAAAAAGTCGATAATGACTTAATTAATAAGTATCTTTCCAAAAGTAAAGGTATTTTGTTTATGTACGCATCAACAGAAGAAGAGTCAGCAAAAGAATTATCAGATATAAAACATGGACTTTTTTCTTATCATTTTATAAAAGCTATAAACGACACAGAAAATTATGATAAGGACGGGATTTTGACTCCAAATAGGATTCATGATTATATTTCACGAGAAACGAGTAAGGAAAGTAATTTTAAACAAACACCTGTAATTGAAAATAGAACAATTGGATATTATCCATTTGCATTTAAAGATAAACCTCAAACAAAAAAGGAACCAGCACAAAAGGCTGAAAAAGAAAGAACTGTTGAAACTAAAGGGATAGACAAAGAATACTTTCCTATTGTACCTAATGAGGTTAGAGTTTCAGTATTTGAAGAAATTAAACCTAAGGTAGAATCAATTTTTAATACATGGATTGCCAATTTAGAACTTACAGATTATGAAATTTCAATAGGTTCTGATTTATCCATTTTTGAATCTAGAGTACAGGACAAACTTTTAGATAAAATTGTTGAAAAATCTAGAGAGGAAAAAGTTGAAGCTGTTAACTTATTATTTTCGACTGAAAGAGAAGAAATAAAACCCAATCCCTTATTTGGAGGAATGGGTATGATTGGAGCTTTATTAAATAAAAACAAACCTAAATACCATTATTATAATAGAATAGATTGGGGTGATGATAGAATAATAAGTTTATCCGCAAACTTTAAATCAACTAATATTTATCAATCTACATGTGGGACAATAATTGTACTGTACCAATCTGTTTTTGGTATTGGACTAGCAACGGCATCTTTTTATCTTGATTATACAGGTTATAGTGACACTCAGATAAATGGGCCATACGTGGGAATATCAGCTTTTAAATATCATGCAAAAACGATAGAAAATATTTTGGGAGATATAAGTCATGATTTGGAATATTTTAAGGGAATGATAAAAGATTGGAACGATAAACGAAAAAAATCAATATCCGATTTTGAAAATAAAGCTAAATAAAGCCCAGTTGCCAACCGTTGTAGCCAATTTAAAGATTATGCAATTCTACGAAAATCAGAAGTCAATTTTTATTTGTCATGCAAGTGAAGATAAAAAAGGGTTTGTAAAACCTCTTGCAATCTCTTTGATAAAACACGGAATAAAGGTATGGTATGATGAATTTTCTTTACAAATTGGAGATAGTTTAAAAGAAAGCATAGAAATTGGAATTAAAAATTCGGATTTTGGATTAGTAATTTTAAGTAAGAATTTTTTTAAAAAAAAGTGGACAAAAAAAGAACTTAACGCATTAATTAGCAAAGAAATTATAAAAGATAAAATAGTTATTCTACCAATTTGGCTTGATGTAGATATTAATGATGTTTACGAGTTTTCTCCTCTATTAGTTGACAAACTAGCTATCGAGTATAATAATGATTTAGAGAATATTGTATCTGAAATTATTGAAAAGTTATACAGCACAGATGTCATTCCGATAGATGTAATGGACGAAATATTAAATAACTTATTGACAAACCATAAAGATGAAGTTAATTTTGGAATAACTGCAGCCAATTATCGTCTCGATAAATATTTTTTATGTATGAACGAATTAAATGAACTATACTATAACAACAAAGAAATAGATGAAATTGACGATGATAAATTAGATGACAAGATAAATGAAATGTACAATAAATTTCATTTGAAAATTAGATTAAAATATAATTTACCAAATGGGATACATGAACAATATGAGAGTAGAATATATAAATATGAACTCACAAATATCAAGAAGAAAATCAGGTTACTATTTTTAGGAAAAATGACAAGAGAGCAAGTTTGGGATTTCATAATAGAGTTGGACGACTACATGGACGCTGATATGACTTATATTCTCTCTGGTATTCCAAATTATATAGTTCCAAATAGAACAAAACTAGAAAATGCTATCGCTGATATTGGCTCAAGAAATAAACTGGCCACTAATAAATAAGGCTTCAAGCGGTGCGCAGCACCCAGCAAGAAGCCTCGGTTGAATTACATCTTTGGTGTAGTCTATGTGTTTCTTAACGGATTTTTAACATTATATTTGGGATGAATCGAGGGAGTTTAGTGGTAATTTGGTTTGTAAATTACTCAATCAAACGACGTTTTTTATGTTTTTGCACAATAGTTCAGCTTCTTTTTTCAAGTTTTCCGCACATTAATCAATACGCAAACTGACCGCCGGATGCAGTGATAGCCACCCAGCCATTTCAGCAAAAAACACCCAATTAAAATTTCCCCCAAAAATCATCTTCCCCCTCTTGCATTATTAATATTTTGTTATTTTTGTAGCGACATCTTATGACACCATCAGCAAAATCCGTATCGTAAGTAGTGGTAACTTGACAGATAATCCCCCGCACTCCCATACAGTACATACACTCAGCTCTTGAAGTTCATTGTTAAAAGATAACGCTAAAATTTACTTCAAAATAAAAATTATGATAACTTTGCAAAAAAAATAGCTGAATTGAAAATACTTTATGATGAGTGAAACAAAAATATCCATACGTTTTTTTAATGACCGCGAAGTGCGAGCTGTTTGGGACGAGCAAAATGCCAAGTGGTGGTTTAGTGTATTGGATATTATAGCTTTGCTTACCGACCAAGACGATTACACCAAAACTCGTAATTATTGGAAATATCTTAAATCAAAGTTAAAGAAAGAAAATAACCAAGTGGTTAGTGCTACTACCCGGTTGAAGTTTCTTGCTCCGGACGGGAAAAAACGCTTTGCTGATATGTTGGATTACAACGGCATAATTGCATTGGGCAAGGAATTTCCCGGAAAAAAAGCAAACCGTTTTATGGAGTGGTTTACTTACAGTGATGAGAGTAAAGACGGAAAAAGTAAAATAAAAGCGTATGCCTTATTCGAAAGTTCGTTTATGGAAAGTATTGATGTTGGTACAGTAAAAGGCTTGCAACAAATAGTAATACTCTAAAGACTCTTTTATATAATGCGCTTACTGACAAAATAAATGACCGTAAAATGTTTATGAAAGGGATTTACTATTCCTATTATTATGAAGAAAATGAGTAGAAATTGAAACAACGGAACGGGAACAAACGCCAACCCTTATACGGTCTTCACAATGTGGCAAACAATAAAAAAAATAAACTAATACTCACCTGCAAATCGACGACGCTAAAATCGGGTGTTGAGTCAACTGTTTTGCCCAATTGAACGTGTTCAAGAATTTACCCAAAAAATAGTAAATTTGTAGCCGTATAAAATATTGAAAAATGGATAATAAGAAAAAACTACAAATACGAAATAGCACGGCAGAATTTTTGATTTTTACTAATCAAAAAGGACAAGACGGAATTGAAGTACGGTTTGAGAACGAAACTATTTGGCTTTCGCAAAAACTTATGGCAATTTTGTTTGATTGCAGTTCTGATAATATTTCATTACATCTGAAAAATATTTTTAAATCAAGAGAGCTTGATGAAGATTCAGTTACCGAGGATTTCTCGGTAACTGCTTCAGACGGGAAAACCTATAAAACGAAGCATTACAATTTAGACGCCATTATTTCAGTCTGATTTTGATAAACTTATAGATAAATTGGACGAATAAAATGAACAGCGAAGCGGGAACAAAGTGTATATGCCATGGGTTTTCAGTGTGTATTCAAGCGTTATAGCCCGCTCATGCTTTCGTTTAGCTTGACAGGAAAGTGTTTCAAAAACCGCAACTCTGCGAAACTGTAGCCGATATGGCACATTATAATTAACGACAATGACACGAGTAAAATTGATTTTCATATTGACAGTATTGGTTTTTACAACTGTTTTAGGACAGAATAATAAATCTAATTGTGACTGTCCAAAAACACAGTTTGCAGGAACAAAAGCTGACACGACACTTTACCTTTCCAATGGTAAGGTAATTGTTTTATGTGGTTATAAAAACCCTAATTCTAAACCGACAACTTTTTCTGAGTTCATTCTTGCTGTTTGCGGACAAGACACAATCATTGACTTTTGGGGTGCTGTTATGAATTGTCGACTGAGAGTTAATAAAGATACATTGCTTGTTGACCAACTACAAAACTTACCAACAGGAAAGAATTTTAAATATCAAGAGACCGTTTGGACTACAGAAAAAATATTTTTCAGTGGACAGAAAGTTATTAGAAAACTTGTGGTTAACCGACAAATTAGAAAATATAGCCAAGATGAAATTCGATCTGTTTTAAAAACATACGAAACAGCACAGGCAGGACTTGACGAAGACAAAATGAAAATTGCAAACAGACTATTTATTGCTACAATTTCGGGTGACAAAAAAGCAAGACAGTGTTTTAATGATTTTAAAAATAAGTTCGGGACGCTTGATGGAGTATTTGCAGAAGAATATAGCGACTTGACAGCTATGTTAGATTTATGGGACAAGAAAAATAATGTGCCATAAAAAGCGGTATAGTTAATAGCTGGCTCAGTGCATATTCAATAGCCCGTGTCGAAAGTAGTGGTAACTTGACAGGCAATAGTTTCTCAATCGGAAATTATTCATTCCGCCAAACGGTACCTTCGACAGGCTCAGGTACCGAAGCAGATAGCTTGCTTCGACAGGTTCAGCGAGCTGTACAAATAGCGTCGCTTCGACAGGCTCAGCGACCTGTCTGAATAATGGACATGTCGTTGCCTGAGCCTACCGACGTTCCCTGAAAGCACTTTGTTGCCCCGAAAACC
>JAEWNB010000086.1 GCA_023392945.1 Bacteroidota bacterium | reverse complement strand
TCTCCCAACAGTGTAAATCCCGATAAATGTCAAGCGAGGTATAGGAGAGATCTTTCTGAGTAAAATCGTACCCTGATGTAAATCCAACTTTCCACTTCTTGGTTATATTTATATCCCCACTGACATTAAACGTCTGAATGATGTTATTCGTATATTTGTCCTTGGAAACGCCAAGATAATAGTAGTAGTTGTCACCGGTTGCATAGGCAAAAGTGTAATTAAGAGTTATAGACCAGGGATTGTTAAAGTCAGGACGACGATTTGGCATTCCAAGAGTGTTTTCAGTAAATACTGTCCCCTGGTCAGCAGGAACTTCATTAGCAGGTTTATCTTTAGATTTTCCTTTAAACAGGTTTTGGTCTAAAGTCCAGTTCAACCCTATACTGATATCCGAAGATGACAAACGGTAAAGTCTTTTATTGACTTTCAACTCTGTTTGATTGATTCGTCTGCCATTAGGACCAATAATATAAGGGTCGAAAGCAAGGCTGAAAGTGATATAAAGCTGTCTGAATAAAGTGCTTCTTCCCGTAATGGTAAGAGGAGCCCATCGTAGAGAATCTGCAGCAAAATTATAATAAGTCGAGATATTGAGATTGTCGAAAATTACAATCTTTTTAGTTCCGGTAATGGTATCTTTTCTTGAACGTACTTTGATTTCAATATTGTTTCCGATGCTGATTTTAGCATTTGCCTGAGTGTTTGAGGATACTCCTCCGAAGATGGATTTGTCAAAATAAGAATAGGTGATTTCTTCGCCGGTTATGGTATTGAAATAGGTTCCGAAACTTTTTTTACTCAGGTTGGGGGAATAGGTAAAACTAAGATTGGGTGTCATTACGTGCCGCAAGGCTTTGAGTCCACCTTTTTTAAATTGATACATAAAATAGACCTTAGTGTTTAATGAGGTGCTCATGCTAAGATCATGAAGAGCATAAAAATTTCGTTTAAATACTTCATTAACTGTTCCGGTTACTTCTCCTAAAGTGTCGGTAGAGGTTGTAAAATTCTTTTCTGTTGACTGTAAATACCATTTTTCAGTAAGGTTTACAGAGGTGTTCCAATTTATGAGTTTGGCAATTTTGATGGGAATATTTAAGGGAATCGTATGTTTCATCCCTAATTGCAGATTTTCCCATGTTTCAGGCAATAGCAGCAAAGAGTCGTAAGATGAAATCTGATTCATGAACTGAGAAGTCCATTTCAAGGAAATGTTGTCATACCACTTTAAAGAGCCACTCTTGTCTTTTTTTCTGAATGGATAAAACTGATTGACAGACATGCTCAGGTCGGGGAGTGCTAAATTCACAATTCCGGTTTGAGTGTTCTGAGAGTATGAAACAGAAGCATCCAAGAAGAAAATCCCCTTTGCATTAGTCGAAAAATTGAGTTTGGATGTATATTGATTAGATAAATAGTCATTTACACTTGAGGGATTGTATGTGTTGAATGTTCTGCTGACAATATCAATATGGGCAGAAAAGCGTGTTGTGGGATTCGATTTTGCATCCTGCTGATGGTCCCAATAAAATTTGAAGTCGTTGGTATGATAGAATGACTCAGTGTGACGTTCTCCGAAGTAGTTCTGTGCAAAGCTTAGATTAACAGTCCCTTTGCATTTGTAACGGAAGACATAATTTGACCTTACCTTGGCAGCCCAACTGCCCCGGGTATAAATATCTCCCACCAGAGTTAAATCAAAATTATCGCTGATGCCAAAATAGAACCCTCCGTTTTCGAAATAAAAACCACGGTTGGAGGATTCCCCGATTGTGGGCATTACAAAGCCCGATTTGCGTCCTTTTTCCAGTGGAAAGAACCCGAAAGGAATTGCTAAAACTGTGGGGACTCCATCAAAACTGAGCCATGCCGGTCCAGTAACGATTTTATCATTGGGTAACACTTTTGCCTTGGAGAAAGCAATTTCAAAGTGTGGATGTTCCAGTTCACAAGTAGTATATTTACCTTTCTTGATAAAAGTAGTATTGTCTTGTAATTTCTTAACCTGTTCTCCATGAATATATCCCTCACCTTCAGTGGTAATTACATCGGTAATCTTTCCTTTTTTGGTGGAAAAATTATATCTCATTTCATGAGCACGATAGGACGCTTCTCCTTGTTTAAATACCGGATGTCCCGTAATGATTCCCTCTTCATCTGAGATCCCACTTGCATATAATTCATTATTAGAAAAATCAATCTCTATGTAATCTGCCTGTAATTCCATATCCTCATAATAGACAACCGCATTTTTATAAAGGTAGGCTTTACGCCTCTTGATATCCATCCTGATAGAGTCAACTGCGTTGTAGGTTACTGAATTGGTAATTGCATTGGGGGATGCTTTTTTTGCAGAAATTGGAGATAATTTGACAGAATCCAGCTTTGAAGAGTCTCCATTTTGTGATGGTTGAATTGATGTTAAGGAATCAATCCGGATAAGAATTGCAGAATTGTCAATTGTCGTATCAACCTCCTGAGCCCTTAGAGAAAAGGATAAAAGGCTGACTATAAAAAATATAGAGTACCTGAATAAATATGAACAATCGAATAGGAATAATTTTTTTCTCAAGCTGCTCGTTATTTTTTTTATTAAGGTATTTTTGTGAAATTAAAAGTTCCAAAAATAGTCAAAAGTTTTCAAGTTATGAACATAAAAACAATCCTTTTATTATTTGTGTTATTAACTTTTTTTAACTTAGCAACTTATTCTCAGCAAGGAGATAAAGTTACCAAAGTAGTTATTGATGCCGGTCATGGGGGAGAAGATTCAGGATGTTTGGGTAAGAAAAGTAAAGAAAAAAATGTGAATCTTACAGTGGCACTCAAGCTTGGGAAACTCATTACGGATAATTATGATGATGTAAAAGTAATCTATACCAGAAAAACAGATGTTTTTGTTGAGTTATATCGGCGAGCTCAGATTGCTAATGATAACCATGCTGATCTTTTTATTTCTATTCATTGTAATGCTGCTGAAAACAAAAGTGCTCACGGTATTGAAACTTATGTGATGGGACTTCATAAAACGGAAGCTAATCTTGCAGTTGCAAAAAAAGAAAATGCCGCAATTCTACTGGAAAAGAATTTTGAAAATAACTATGAAGGGTTTAATCCAAATTCTCCGGAGGCAGATGTTATCTTTTCATTGTTTTCTTCTGCCTATTTAAAAAATTCGGTATATGTTGCCTCAAAAATTCAAAGAAATTTATTACAAAGCACGGGACTAAACGACAGGAATGTTTTGCAGGCCGGTTTTTGGGTCCTATATAAAGTTGCAATGCCTAGTGTGCTGATTGAATTGGGCTTTTTGTCAAATGCAAAAGAAGAACTTTTTCTGATTCATGAGGATGGACAGGATATTATGGCCACTTCCATCTATAATGCTTTTGTGGATTATAAGAATTATATGGAAGGAACTAAAAAAGATGGCTTGCCCATTAAAAAATTTGTGCCTGAAACAACTCCCGAAATTAATGGAAAAGATTCTCTCTCAAATAATGGAAATCTGAAAGAAAAAGAAATTGCTGCAAATGCTTCCGAAAATAGTTCTATCGATTCAATGCAGGTTAAATTCAGAGTGCAATTTTTGGCAACCCCGGAAAACCTTTCAGTAAAAAATGCAGATTTTAAAAATATTCCCTGTGTGAAAAAGTTTTATGAAAATAAACTTTGGAAATATACTGCAGGGGATGAAGTTGACTTCGAAAGTGTTAAAAAGATTCTGCTCGAAGTTAAAAAATATTTTCCGGATGCTTTTGTCGTTGCATTTCAAAATGAACAAAAAATTTCCGTTACTGAAGCACAAAAATTGATAAAAAAATAATATCTTTGCACTTCGTAATAAACCCAAATTAAATCATTATAAAGGTTTAATTACTTTTAACTTAATGTCTTTATCAAATGAATAATAAGGCTCCGAAGAATAGCAATGCGGAAAAGGATATAAAAAAGAGTCGCGTTGCACTGTTTTGTATTGCTGCTATACTGATTTTTTATATTGGTGCAAATTTTTTAAAAGGGCTCGACCTTTTTAGTAAAAAAACCTACTATTATGCTGTTTTTGATAATGTGGGAGGATTGCTGGCAGGAAATCCGGTTTTTGTTAACGGATATAAAATAGGAAAAGTCACCGATGTCAAAATGATTAGTGATAACCCCGTTAAAATTTGTACTGAGATGTTAATTATGGAAGATATTGATATCCCTGAAGATTCAAAATTTGTGGTTGCTCCTAAAGATCTTCTCGGAGGAAATATCATGAACCTGATGATGGGAACTTCCAGCCGATTTGCAAAAAATGGAGATACTTTGGCTTGTAGTGTTATTCAACCCTTATCTGCGGGTATCGATGATATGAAATTTAAAATCAATAATATTCTCTCTTCTGTTGATACAATAGGCTTGTCTCTTAAAAATGTGTTGAAAGATGATGACGGGGCTAAAAATTTGGCACAGACACTCAAAAATATTGAGCAAATTACGGGTAATCTGGATAGAATGATTGCGCAAAATGAAGCCAAAGTGGGGCGTTTGGTCACCGACCTGACAACCTTCAGTAATACACTTAAATCAGCTTCCCCTGAATTGAAAAATGTGATTTCTAATTTTAATGCTATTTCCGATACTCTTGCAAAAGCTAATATAGCAGGAGTCATTTACAATGCCAATAAAACAATATCAGACATTGATGTAATGGTGAGAAAAGTTAATGATGGGCAAGGTGATATTGGTCAACTAATGAATAACGATACTTTATATAAAAATCTGGAAGCTGCAACTAATAATCTTAATTTGCTTCTTAAAGATATTAAGCAAAATCCGGGAAGATATGTTCAGGTGAGTGTTTTTGGAAAGAAAGATAAAAATAAATAAAAAATATTTTTTCGGCTTATATAATAGATTTTGTCGAAAATTTGATAATCAGTAATGAATATGGCTTTAGAAATTAATGGAAAACTAATCCAAAAATTAGAATTGCAATCTGGAATGAGTAAATCGGGCTCTAATTGGCAAAAACAGGAATTTATCATTGAAACGGATGAGCAGTATCCTAAGAAAATTTGTGCAAACCTTTGGGGTGATAAGATAGATATGCTTTCTTCAATCAATATCGGAGATGATGTTGTGCTCTCATTTAACCTTGAATCCAGAGAATATAACGGCAAATGGTATACTGATGTTAAAGCTTGGAAACTCGAAAAGCAATCTCTAAGCCAAGCACCAACTCAATCTTCTTCCGATACAATTCCTATGCTTTCAGATTCTGACGATTTTCTTAGCATTTCAGCTGAAGACGATGTTAATGATTTGCCCTTTTAATCATGTTTGGGGTTTGTAATCTCTCGGTTATTCCTCTTAGGAGTGAGCCATCTGAAAAAGCAGAAATGAGTTCTCAACTTCTGTTTGGAGATGCTTATTCAATTCTTGAAAAAAAAGAGAAATGGCTTCTGATTAAAACTTTTGACTGTAGTTTTGAGGCTTGGATGGATGCAAAACTTCATAACCCTCTCCATGAAAAAGACCTTGACGCTTTTCTGGAAGCCGACAAATATTTGGTTAAAGATTTGCTTTTTTTTATCACTGATTTTGAAACCAATATAAGTTTTCCCATTTTTATCGGATCTTCATTCCCATACCCCAATAATGATTTGTTGATATTGGGCAGTAGCATCTTTATTGTGAAGTTACCGACTACCCCTGAACCCAAAACTCATCCTGAACTTTCTGAAAAACAAATTTCTATGATGAGTTTTGCTTCTACTTATCTCGAAGCTCCCTATCTATGGGGTGGAAGAACTCCTGCCGGTATTGATTGTTCAGGATTTGTGCAAGTGGTTTTTAAAAGCGTTGGAATTCAATTGCCACGGAATGCTTCTGATCAGGTTTTGCTTGGTGATAATGTGGATTTTGTCGAAGAATCAAAAATTGGCGATGTTGCCTTTTTCCATAATGAGGAAGGAAAAATTATTCATACCGGTATCGTTTGTGGAATGAATAAAATTATTCATGCCAGCGGAAAAGTGAGAATTGATTTGCTCGATTCAAATGGAATCTATAATAAAAATTTGGAGAAATATTCTCATAATTTACGTCTAATCAAAAGATTATAAGTGATGAGCCCTCTAATCGGTAATAGTATCGCTCTTCGTGCTATGGAACCTTCAGATCTGGAGTTGCTCTATCAGTGGGAAAATGATCCGGAAGTCTGGCTCGTTAGTAATACCCAAATTCCTTATTCTAAATATCTGCTCAAAAATTTTATTGACAATGCCGGGCAGGATATATTTACTTCTAAACAACTCAGACTGATGATCGTAGAGATTTCATCCGGTAAAACTGTCGGAATTATTGATATTTTTGACTTTGATCCTTTTCATCAACGTGCAGGAGTAGGAATACTTATTGATAAAAAATCAAGAAATCATGGCTATGCCTCAGAATCAATATGTCTGGTTAAAAATTATGCCTTTAATGTCTTATTGATGCATCAACTATATTGCAATATTTTGGAGGATAATGAAATAAGCCTTAAACTCTTTGTTAGTAACGGTTTTTCTGTTTCCGGAAGATGTAATGAGTGGATAAAAACGAAGGATGGTTTTAAGGACGAATTTTTCTTACAATGTTTTAATAATCCTATAAAGTAATAAATTTTTTCGGCAATGAAAAAAGTCTTTATCGCAGTTTCTCTTTTCATGTTTTCTTTGTTGGTATTTCTTGCTGCCATCTTTTTCTTTCCCAATGTTCAAAATAAAACGGCTCAATCACTATATATTCCTCAACATACTACTTATAGTCAACTACTTAATTCTCTTGAAGAAAATAAGATCCTTAAAAGTGAATTTACTTTTACTATTGCCTCTAAATTGATGCTATATAAGGATATCCTTCCAGGAAAATATGTTTTTTATCCTTCTGAGAATAATTTTAATATGATTCTTACTTTGAGAAAGGGTCAGCATTATCCGGTAAGGTTCACTTTTAATAATGTCCGAACCAAAGAAAAATTTGTGGAAAGGGTAGGTGACCGTTTCCTGTTTTCAAGTGAGGAATTAGCATCTGTTTTAAATGATTCGCAATTTTTAGCTAACTATAATCTGACCCCTGAAAATGCCCTGGCAATTTTTATTCCTGATAGCTATGAATTCTATTTTGATATTACCGCAAAAGAATTCTTTGATAAGATGTACAGCTATTATGAAAGATTCTGGAATGGGAAACGTACTCAAATTGCCGACTCAATTGGCCTTTCTCCTCTTCAGATTGTGACTCTTGCTTCTATTGTGGAAGAAGAAAATCATCATCCGGAAGAAAAAAGTATTATTTCCGGCTTATATATCAACCGTTTAAGAAAAGATATGAAGCTTGAAGCTGACCCTACAGTGAAATTTGCTGTTGGAGATTTTACATTAAAGCGTATTCTACTAAAACATATTGCAGTTAATTCTCCCTATAATACCTATCAACACAAAGGCTTGCCACCCGGTCCGATTCGTATTCCCGAGAAATCTACTGTCGATTCCGTCCTGAATTTTAAGCAGCACAACTATTTGTATATGTGTGCTAAGGAAGATTTTTCCGGCTACCATAATTTTGCTGTAACGCCTGCTGAACATGCCCGTAATGCTGCAAGATATCACAGCGCCCTTGATAAAAGAAAAATTGAGCCCTGACCTTTATTTTTTTAGTAGAATTATTTTTTTGTTTTTTCTTCAAAGAAAAAATCATTATTAGCTACTTTTGGCACTATTTATTTCAAAAGCCATTACATTCATTAAGAATTATTATATATTTGCAATAGGTTCTTTGATTACTATTATATATGTAGTATTGTTGTCAACTTTTCTTTTCTGATCTCTATTGTTCTGATTTATATAACTTTAGAATACTATTTTTACCAGTGTTTCCTATGAAAAGGAGGCATTTACTTTTTGGACTTCAAGTTGTTTTAATGAATTGTTAACTAAGAAATTCTAGATAGAGTAATAAAACTAAAAGGGAGTGCTATTTTCCTTAAATATGCTCTATCTTATTTATAAAACAAAAATGAAAAAACAGATTTTTTTTCTGGTTTGTTTCTTTTTTGTAATGGGCAATGCCTCTGCCCAAATACTTGATGCAGGCCCTGATATGACAATCTGTCCCGGGGAAATCGTTAGGCTTCAGGGAATTGGAGATAGTAGTCATTATTTTTATTACAGATGGAGCCCGGATTCATCAATTTACGGTTCAACAACGCTGAATCCTTGGGTTTGGCCTTCTGTTACTACGACTTATTATCTATATGGCTATTGGGCAGATTCCAATATTGTGGTAAACGGAGATTTTGAACTCGGAAATAGCGGATTTACATCATCCTATATTTATGCAACAGGTTCGAGCGGACTGTGGCCGGAAGGAACTTATTCAGTTGTAAATCATGCTTTTCAGGTACATCCGAATTTTCCTCAGACTTACGACCATACTTTTGGTACAATTTCCGGACATTATATGGCGGTTAATGGCTCAGGAACGCCTAACACAACAGTGTGGGAACAAACATTGCCGGTGCAACCAAATACAGACTATATTTTCTATACCTGGGTACTGACATTAGTGGCTTCCAATCAATCTGAATTGGCACAACTTCAGTTTAGTATTAATGGAAATTTGGTGGGAGGCGTTTTTAATGCCCCTTACCCCGCTTCTAACGGGTGGCAGCAATTCTATACAATCTGGAATAGCGGGGCCTCAACTAATGCTACCATTACCATTGTAAATCAAAATATTGCTACAAGTGGAAATGACTTTGGACTTGATGATATCTATTTTGCGCCGATTGTCCCCGATTCTGATTCTGTGACCGTTTTTATTCAAGGAGCCGTTACTACCTACCAGACAGTTAAACAGTGTGCCAATTCCAGTTATGTGTTTAATAGACATATTATTGTTGAATCAGGTATTTATATTGATACTGTGCAGACTTCTGAGGGATGTGACAGTATTTTAGTGCTTGACATTACTTTCTATCCAACGGTTGAAGTTGATTTGGGTGACGATCTTAAATTCTGTAAAATTGATACTGCTTCAGTCTTTCTGGACCCCGGAACAGGGTATGATGCTTATTTGTGGAATAATGGTGATTCTACCCGGAAAATGGAAGTTTCTTCTTCGGGAACTTATTCGGTGACAGTTGCAAACGAAATAGGGTGCACTGCTACTGACGAAATTGATGTTTATTTTGTTAATCCTCCTCAATTAGAAATTATAAATAATACAGAAAATTTTTGCGATGACTATAGTGCATTACTCTCTCTCAATACAAATGCTTTTTATTTTCTTTGGAGTAACGGAGAAATCACCTCCGAAATTGAAGTTCATGAGTTTGGGGCAATAAGTGTCATTGCATCCGATGAATCTGATTTTTTTTGTTCTGCGTATGATACCGTTGCTATTGATTTTTGCTGCCCTGATAACTTAAATTTGCCAAATGTTATTACCCCGTCAGATCATAATGATATCAACGATTATTTTGAATTTGTTGAGCCAATGCCTTATCAAAAACTTGAAATTAATATTTATAATCGTTGGGGAAGAGTTGTTTATAACTCAAAAGATCCTGCTTTTCGATGGGATGGAATGGTAAACGGGAAATTGGAAACCGGTATTATTTACTATGTTTTAGACTTGAAAAATGGATGCGAATTTCATGGTACAATTACTATTTTTTGATTCATTGTACCTGTATTAAAAAGTGCTTTTTTAATTATCTGATTATTTTATTTTGAAAATTACGAGATTTATTTAAACTCGTGGCTTATAACAAATTTGCCAATAATTTTTGTGGTATCCGGATAAAGACTTTATACTTCTAAAAAAAATAAATCCGTTAACCTAATCGATTAAACGGATCCATTCTTTTGTGCCCAGGACAAGAGTCGAACTTGCACGGGAGTCCTCCCACTACCCCCTCAAAGTAGCGTGTCTACCAATTCCACCACCTGGGCTTTTTAGGGCTGCAAAAATAGCAAAAATTTTATTGCAATCTCTTTTTATGCGATTTTTTTTCTCTCTTATACTATCATTCATTTTACTGTTTTAGTTTCTTTCTTTTATTTCGCAATAGATAAGCATCTTTTCTCTATTGTCGATTTATCAACTTGCCATAGTTAGTTTTTTTTCCTTCCTAATTGATTCTTTTTCTATTATCTTTGCATTCGGTTTGATGATCAAAGATGACATGGTTATTTAATATAAAATAATTTAAAATGTATAATACTACTTCAACTTCCAGAAAAACAACTCCTAAAAATTCAAATTATCCTAAATGGGTAAAGCCATTTTGGACGATTTATGTTTCCGGTGTCGTTTTATTGTGTTTGATTTTTGCGGGTATTTCTTATGGTTTACTTGGTTTTATGCCCTCGTTTGCCGACCTTGAAAATCCGGAAACAAATCTGGCCACTGAGGTCTATTCGGTTGACGGTGAGATGTTGGGGAAATATTACTATGAAAACCGTTCTATGTGTCAGTATCATGAATTACC
>JAEWNB010000013.1 GCA_023392945.1 Bacteroidota bacterium | reverse complement strand
ACACAACCTTTAAATGGGATTTTGATCTTTTACAAGGCAATGCCCTTCTGAAGATTTATGAACAATCAGGGAAGCAGATTGAAACACAAGTTCTCTCTTCGGCTCAGGGACAATGGGTTTGGGATACGCGTGAGGTTTCAGACGGGATTTATACCTATTCGGTAACAACAAATTCCATGTTGATTGGAAGCGGAAAGGTAATTGTGAAAAAATAAGAATTTATTTCCAATATATAGTTCATAACAGGGCAATAAAATTACTTTCTAATAAAAAGACGCAACAAATGGTTCGGTGCTACGCACCTGAGGGACTCGTTGTTTTGATGGTTTTTCCTACAAATGGTTCGGTGCTACGCACCTTGGGTGATTTGTTGTTGATGGTTTTTTCTACAAATGGTTCGGTGCTACGCACCTTGGTGATCTGTTGTTAATGTTTATCTCTACAAATGGTTCGGTGCTACGCACCTTGGTGATTTGTTGTTGATGGGTTTTCTACAAATGGTTCGGTGCTACGCACCTACAAATGGGTCGGTGCTACGCACCTTGGTGATCTGTTGTTGATGGGTTTTCTACAAATGGTTTGCGGCTACCCACCTACAAATGGTTCGGTGCTACGCACCTTGTTGATCTGTTGTTGATGGGTTTTCTACAAATGGTCCGGTGCTACGCACCTTGATGATCTGTTGTTGATGGGTTTTTCTACAAATGATTTGCGGCTACGCACCTTGATGATCTGTTATTGATGGGTTTTTCTACAAATGGTTCGGTGGCTACCCACCTACAAATGGTTCGGTGCTACGCACCTCGGTGATCTGTTGTTAATGGTTATTTCTACAAATGGTTCGCGGCTACGCCTGTTGTCGGATGAAGAAGCAGGTGATATAAAAAATGTTCCATTGATTAATCTTTAATTACTAGTTTTTAAAATCAAAAGTGTTTTTTCTTCCTTTTTCTTTTAATAAAGAGTTTTTTTCCTGATTGAGATAAATCTAAAATTAACAACTTTGTATATTCTAAATTTAATTTATATAACATATTGCTAATTTAAGCAGTAAATTACGTACTTCTTGTAAACATTAATTGATAAATAGTGTAAATTATAACGCTCGTCCCTATTTCGTCCTCAAAATTGTTAAATATGATTTTTGGGATTTATTTTTAATACCTTTACATCGAAAATAATTTTCCCCTTTTATGGAAAATTGAATTTGAAATTTAAGATATAGGCAATCTGCTTTTTGAATAATTAAAGCTATTTTTAAAATAAATAATGAATATAAATAAATTAACATTATGAAAAAAACCATTTTTTATTTTTTATTTTTGTTGTTCTTGCTTCCATCTTTTATGACAGCACAAGAAAGTACCTCTCCTTTAAAAGATTTTTCTAAACATGAAATCGGTATTTCTGCCGGAGCATTTCCTGTGATCGGTTTTTTTTATAAATATGAGCCATTTTTGGGACCGGTTGACGTCAGATTTTTAAGTTACTATTATTATCAAGATAGAGGGGAAGGACTTTATCTCGAATCCTATCTTATCGGAGCCTTTTCATTTGAATATAAATATAATTTTAATCATCGGCATGCACTGGGAATTACCGCTTCTTGGGCGTGCAGAAAAAGAGATGTCCATTTGAGAGAAATCGAAGTCGGTACCGATAACTATTTTGCCTTACAAGCCGGTTATCGTTTTACTTATAAACGTTTTGAAAAACTTTCTCTGTACAGTGCACTATATGCCGGGGCAACTTTTTACTTGCAGGATAAAGAGCTTATGAACGATGATCAGAAAAGTAATTTTTGGGTATATCCGTCTATGCATATAGCTTTGTTTGGAATAAGTGTCGGGAAAAAGAATGCTGCCAATTTTGAAGTCGGCTTTGGCACTCAGGGATTGATAAAAGTAGGCTATTGTTATAAATTCGGAAAATAACCTTTTATTTATTATAAAATTACAAATAGTATGAAAAGATATTTTTTATTTATTATTGTTTCTTTTGCTTTTTTTTCATTAAAAGCCCAATTGAATCAAACCTATACCGAAATGTTTGACAGTGTATTTGCCCATATTGATCGAGCAGAAGCCACTACCGGAATTTTATACGATCGTGTGGTACCCTTTGCAGACTTTCCAAGGTTTAATTCTATGTTGTTTTCAACGGTTGACACTATTCATGCTGATATTTTTCTGCAATGTTATAGCGAATTATACAGAGCTGCATTCGTGACCGAAGCACGACTTCCTTTCTCTTATCATAAAGTAAAAGAAAGTATTGTATATGATACCAATGTTGTGGATATAGGAGTAATACACTATCGTTTTAATCTTATGGATAGTGCTGCTGCAATGCAAAAATTATATTATAATCAAGATAGTCTGCTTTTGGAAGATACTACTGTAACGACTTCACTTTATTTGGAACAAACAGCATTTGTTGCATCTCCCCTACGGGAAACAATATTTGATTCTACTGTTATTTTTCATTTCCGCAATGAATACCTGTTTGATAATACACAAAATAAAATTGTCAGTATGTCTGTGGATTTTGGTGATGGGCTTGGGTTTCGTTCAATACAAGGTGATGCCATACAGGTACATTATAATGATACAGGCACATATATCATGCATTTTATAGCTGTTTTAGAGGATGGGCAGGAATTGCTTGCACATGCAGAAATAAAATATAAAAAGAATACTGCGAAAAGTCCTGCCTATAGATTTACAGAGGATATTCAGATTTCTGCACAAATTCCCTTTACCGATTATGAGGGCAATACTTCTTGTGGAACAGGAGTGCTTCGCATATACTATGCTGATACTGTTTCGATGAAACTTCAAAAGCCAATCTTAATTGCGGATGGATTTGACCCTGGAAATAAAAGACAATTTGAGATTTATAATGGCGATTATGATAATAAAAAATCTTTTTGGGGATTATTGTATTACGATAATTATACAAAGCATATGGGAAAAATCTTATTACAAAAAGGTTATGATATTATTTTATTGGATTTCCCGGATGGAGGAGGCTATATTGAAAGAAATGCAATGGTCTGTATCGAAGCCATTAACATAATTAACAATCGTTTGGAAGAGAATGAAAGTGCCGAGCAGATTGTAGTGGTAGGCCCAGTATGGGTGGACAGGTGAGCAGATATGCCTTAAAATATATGGAAGATAATCCCAACAACTTTACTCGTAACGGCAAACACAATTGCAGATTATGGGTTTCTTATGATTCACCTCATCAGGGAGCCAATATATCACTGGGAGCTCAGGCATTTATGCACTTTTTTGGATATATTGGAGAAAAGGAGAACGCCAAGGAAATCTGGGACAATACAATTAATTGTGTTGCAGCAAAGCAGATGTTAATAAAACAGTATAATATATATGTTGCAAATAGTACAACTTACAGCAGTTGTTCAACAAATATACTTCCGTATCTTTATCATCCATATTTTCTGCAATATTACAATAATATTAATACCATAAGCTATCCAAATAATTTGAGAAAGATCGCCATAACTAATGGAAGTTTAAACGGAACAACGCTGAACAGCTCGGGATGTTCGGATGCTATAGAGTTGGATGCAAAATTCAATATCAGAGTGTCAAAAATTCAGCTATTTCCAACCAATGGAACTTGTGAGATTTTTTATGGTATGTTTGCAGCTACTGGTTGGCAATATTTTTTGGGAAATAGAACTAAATTATGGGTTTTTGCAGATTCGGATGGTAATTTCAGTATTGATGCGGCACCCGGAGGACTTTATAATACTTTTGAACAAATTGCCGATGCTGCAGATGATATGGGTGGACAAATACAAGAAACTACTACCACTACAAAGAATCATTGTTTTATGCCTATTACCAGTACATTGGATATAGACGGTAATATGAATTATTCTACCAATATTTCGGGAAGAGATTTGGTTTCAGAGGGAATAACTCCGTTTGCAAGTTATACCGGTCCTATTAATAAAAATATGGGACATGTAACTTTTGATCAGAATATAGTTGATTATTTATTAAATGAGATTGAAACCTATATTATAGGCTCTCGTAGCATGGAACTATGTGATGAATCAAATTTTGAAGTTCATATTCCGGATAATACAAGTGCCACGGTTACTTGGTTGTGTAGCGATAATTTAAGAATTATTTCCACCAATAATCCGAATGTCATCAGAATTGTTGCAGTTGCTGCAGGTGATGGGTGGGTTAGTGCAGAAGTTTCTTCACTTACCCGAAGCTATCGTTTGGCAAACTATCCGGTTAATATTAGTGCTCCCAATAATAATAATGTTTATGTGGTTGATTATCAAACCATGAGTCAACCTTCGGAAATTTGGGAGAACGATGTTTTATTGCCACAATCATTTACTATTGAATCTAATAAGGTGTTAACTATCAGCGGAAATGTACAATGTGCAACAAACGCCATAATAAAGATAATGCCGGGGGGAAAACTTATTATTGATGGGGGAAATGTAACAAATTATTGTAATAGCCAAATGTGGCAAGGGATTCAAATTCTTGGCAATTCATCTGTAAGTCAACTTACATCGGGAGCACAGGGAATTGTGGAACTGAGAAACGGAGCCGTTATTTCCAATGCCGTGTGCGGTATTAAAGTATGGGACGGAACCGATCCCAACAGTAGCGGCGGTATTGTACGCGCGGCAAATGCTTCTTTTTTGAATAATGCCACTGCCGTTGAATTCGGAGAATATCACAATATAAACAATGGCTATGAATTGGGAAACCGGAGTTATTTTACTAATTGTATTTTTACGATTAACAATGATTATTTGACAAGTAATGAACGGTTTCGGGCTCATGTAAAGTTAAATTCAATTAAAAATGTGAGATTTGCCGGGTGTACTTTTTCAAATGAACGGAATATACTTCCTTCCGTTTTGGCGGAAATTCCCATTGCAAATATGGGAATATTGGCTTTCAATTCGGGATTTTCGGTTAAACCGTCCTGCAATGTTTCCGGTGTTTATCCATGCCCTCCTGAACAACAAAACCG
>JAEWNB010000208.1 GCA_023392945.1 Bacteroidota bacterium | reverse complement strand
CCGTTGCTTACGCATCTGTAAACAGGAGTGGTGTTTCTTTTGCAGGACAATTATGGATGAGGGAAGAAATTATTCCCGAATTAAAAAAGATGACGGATGCCCTTCATGAAGAAGGTGCTAAAGTGTCCATTCAGCTCGGTCACTGTGGTAATATGACCCATTCTTATACCTGCGGACAAATTCCAGTCGGGGCCTCCGGAGGATTTAACCTCTACTCTCCTACCATAGTCAGAAAATTAAAAGAAAAGGAGATTTACAAGCTGGTGGAAGATTTTGGAAAAGCAGTAAATTTAGCAAGAAAAGCAGGATTCGACTGTGTGGAAATTCATGCCGGTCACGGGTATCTCATCAGTCAGTTTCTATCCCCATACACCAATCACCGGAAAGACAAGTTCGGAGGTTCTTTGGAAAACAGAATGCGTTTTATGAATTTGGTGATGAAAGAGGTGATGAAAGCAGCCGCAGACGACATGGCAGTAGTTGTCAAAATCAATATGTTTGACGGTTTTAAAAGCGGAATGCAACTGGATGATTGTATTAAAGTGGCCCGGGAACTTGAAAAATCCGGAGTTCATGCCCTTGTTCTCTCTGCTGGCTTTGTCAGCAAAGCCCCTATGCACGTGATGCGTGGAAGCATGCCCTACAAGACCTTAACTCACTATATGAATCCCTGGAAATTTTGGTGGCTTAAAATCGGAATCAAGATGATTGGGAAAATATTAATTCCATCTGTTCCCTTTGAAGAGGCTTATTTTCTTGAATATGCCAAAAAATTCAGACAAGAGCTTTCTATTCCGTTGATTTATGTGGGAGGATTAATCTCAAAAAGCAAGATTGAAGAAGTCCTGAATGAGGGGTTCGTTGCTGTTCAAATGGCTAGAGCACTGATTAATGATCCGGGCTTTGTCAATAAGATGAAAGAGGGTGTTGAACGAAGCAACTGCAAACATTCCAATTACTGTATTGCAAGGATGTATACACTTGATATGAAGTGTCATACCTGTATTGACAACCTTCCCAAACAATTGCTAAAGGAGATAGAAAAGGCGGAAAAAAATTAGCAATAGAATATCAATTTTCGTTTAACGCCTTAATACCGGGAAGTTCAATTCCCTCGAGATACTCCAACATTGCACCACCACCCGTACTAATATAGGAAATATTGTCTGTCAATTTATATTTTGCGAGGGCAGCTATGGAATCTCCTCCTCCAACCAACGAAAAAGCCCCTGCAATAGTTGTTGACGATACAACAAGTGCAATAGATTTGGTTCCATTGCTGAATTTATCAAATTCGAAAACTCCAACTGGACCATTCCACAAAATAGAATTTGAATCTTTAATTACATTTGCAAATCGCTGTATTGTTTTGGGTCCGATATCCATTCCCATCCATTTTTGAGGGATATTATTTTCTGTTGTAATAAAAATATTAGCATCCGGATCAAACTTATCAGCACAAATGTTATCAATCGGCAAATAAATATTAACTCCTAAAAGATGAGCTTTTTTAATAATATCTTTTGCCACTTCAATCATATCGGGTTCCCAAATAGAATCGCCGATTTCAACCCCCATGGCACTTAGAAAGGTATAACTCATTCCTCCGGCAATAATCAGATTATCAACTTTAGTAAGTAAATTATTCAGTATATTAATTTTTGATGAGACTTTTGATCCTCCAATAATGGCAGTAAAGGGTTTTTTGGATTCTTTTAATATTTTATCCAAATGCAAAGCTTCATTATACAAAAGATAGCCTGCATAAGCTTTTTTGGGAAAGAGTCGCGCAATAGTAGCAGTTGATGCATGCTCGCGGTGAGCTGTCCCAAAAGCATCATTAACATAAATATCACCTAGGCGGGCAATCTCCTTTGCAAAATTAAGATCCCCTTTTTCTTCTTCAGGATGGAATCTTAAATTTTCAAGCAACCCAATATCGCCCGGTTTTAAAGCATTGACTTTGTTTAATACATCTACATCTAAAACATCTCCTAAAAAAATCACCTCTTGATTAAAAACTCCGGAAATAGTAGAAACGATATGTCTAAATGAAAGTGAATCATTTACTACTCCCTTAGGACGCCCAAAATGAGACATTAAGATGGCAATTCCTCCATCTTTGGTAATTTTTGTAACAGTATCAAAAGTTCGTTGAATTCTGGTAATATCAGTTACTTCAAAATTTTCTCCCATGGGAACATTATAATCCACTCTTACCAATACTTTGTTCCCCTTAAAGTTGGCCTGATCAATTGATTTCATAACTCTGGTTAAATTAATATTCAAATGTCCCGCAAAGATAACAAATAGATTTTATTAAAAAAAAAGAATATTTCGAAAAAAAGGGTGGTTTTCCTCTTTCACTAAATACTATTTTGGTATTAATTATTTTTGATGGTTATTATTTTCTTTGTACATTTGCCCCAAATTAAAACAATTAGTATGAAAAAATCTTTACTTTTATTTTTATCCATGATGATTTTCGGAATTTCATCATTATACTCAATTGAGGATAACACATTGCCTGTTAATGAGGAACAAATAATTTCAAAAAAAGATCCTTCAGATACAATAAAAAAGAAAAACAAAATCCGTACCGGATGGACATTCGGAGCCTTGCCCAGCGTTTCTTATGATGCCGACCTTGGATTTCAGTATGGAGCCTTAGCCAATATTTACTTCTTTGGTGACGGATCAAAATATCCAGAATATCTCCACTCCTTCTACGTTGAAGCTTCCTATACAACTAAAAGATATGGTGTTTTTCGTTTTTTTTACGATTCCAAGTATTTAATTCCGAACCATCGGTTTACTGTTGATGTATCCTATCTTCCGGATGCAATGTGTGATTTTATCGGCTACAACGGCTACCAGTCGGTTTACAATGCAGGATGGAGAGACAAAAAGGCGGATGATTATATTACCAGAGCTTTTTATAAATTTAAAAGGGATTTATTTAGGGCAACTGCTGATATTCAGGGAAAATTGGGTGGTAATTGGTATTGGAATGCGGGCATCGGCGTACTGGGCTATAATGTCGGCTCTGTCAATTTGGCCATGATTAATAAAGGAAAAGATTCTGTTAATATGCTGCCCATGGATGTTGAGGGATTATATGAAAAGTATGTCAAATGGAATATTATCAAAAAAGATGAGGCAACAGGAGGATGGCATCCCTATTTACGAGCCGGTATTACATACGACAGCCGTGATCGCCAGCAAAACCCTACCAAAGGAATTTATACGGATGTTTTTCTAACTTACTCTGCTGCCTTCGGAGAACAAAATGAATATAACAACTTGAAACTGAATGCCACTTTCCGTCATTATGTTCCCGTTTATAAAGATTATATCAACTTCTCCTACCGATTGGCCTTGCAGATGACTACTGCCGGACAAACTCCTTTTTATATGAATAGCTACTGGAATACCCTTTACATTCAACGTGTTATGTATGAAGCATTAGGTGGGGGCAATACTTTGCGTGGGGTGCTGCGTAATCGTATTTTAGCCAATGGCTTTGCTTTTGCGAATGTGGAAATGCGTTTTAAAGTAGCTAAATTTGACATCAAAAAAGAACATTTTTATATCGGCCTTGTCCCCTTTATAGATGCCGGAATGGTTACACAATCTTATAAGCTTGATAAAGATGAGATTATTGCCTCTATTTTAGAGAATGATCCTGACTTCGACCTTGACAATCTATCAGATTATGTTGATTTTGAGAAACCTGAAATTTTCAAACCTCATTTCGCTGGCGGATTGGGTTTAAAAGTGGCTATGAATGACAATTTTGTTTTGTCTGTTGACTGGGCTTTACCTTTTGACAAAAGAGACAATGTCAAGATGGCCAATTTTTATATAAAAATCGGGTATATGTTTTAGTAATTAAGGCTTTTTGTGTGTGATATTTTGTGCTACAATTTCAGCAATATCCAATACCGGAAATTTTTTGGAGTGTGTGAATGCTTTCTTACACATGGGACAAGCAGTGACAATAAGCTGGGGATCTTTATAAAGTAAATTATTCATGGAGGCATTTCTTATTTTTTCCTGCTGATCTGACTCAATAACCATATTTCCTAAATTATAGCCACAGCAAATACTTTTCTTCTTTTCTGATTTGGGCTTTACCAATTTTGAAACTGCTTTGAGTACCCTGCGCGGTTCTTTGTATATTCCGGAACCTCTGCCCAATTGACAAGGATCATGATAGACCACTTTGAGATCACTTTTATTCACTTTTAGCTTGCCGCTTTTGATCAGACGATCAATATATTCGGAATGATGCAACACTTCTATGGGCAAAGTATAGTCATTTTTAAAGGTCTGATAGCAAATTGGACATGAAGTAATAAGCAT
>JAEWNB010000199.1 GCA_023392945.1 Bacteroidota bacterium | reverse complement strand
TCCGGTCTCTTTTGATAGGGTTGTTGACCCTATTCCATCATGGTATTTCTTGATGATGGATAATTTTTCTTTTGTTGTGTATCTCATCTTTCTCTTCTTTTTGTCCAACTTTTGGGGTACACTTCACCGGATGACGGGGTGGTCGTGAATTCATTGGACACAAATATAACGCTCCAACGGAGCAGAGGAGGATCGTTTGTTATTCGCCTGCTACAAATATAACACCACTCTGTGGCGGGATTGGATTGTCTCGTCCTAAAATAGGTTTACAGGTTAATATTTAAATCCTGACAATAATTTACAATTAAATTTTAATCCTAAAATTGATTTTACAAAAGGAGGATTTTTCTTGTAATAATTTTTCCATAATTTTTTGATTTTATCTCCTACTGCTACAACGATGGGCGCATTCCTTCCGGAATGCGGGGATGTTTACGGAATTATTATGCTACCAAGCTGTATTCCCCTTCCGGGAATAAACTTGCGAATCTGCCACGACCACTCCAGCCCGCTGCAGCGCAGCGTTATATTGGTAGCCAACGAATTCACAACAAACCACCCCAGCTCCGTAAGAACGTTATATTGGTACCCAAGAAATTCACGACTACCCCATCAGCAGGCGAAACGACATAAATCGCTAATTTGCAATGTGTTTTTGTCGACTGGCCATATGGTGTCCAAAAGTTTCTAAAATTCTCAAATTACTGAAATAAATAATTTCTAATCAGTTCAGATTTCTATTTTCAACATGCTTTTAATAGTAAAATAATTAAAGGTACTTCAACTTTACCTTCAATCTTTACAATAATATAAAGATATTTAATATAATTGAGTTGATATTTTTTCCCAACAAAACGCTTGTCCTAGGTTCGTCTCAATAAAAATTGTTATTATGATAAATTGTAAAAAAATATATATATTTGTAACCTATTTGAAAAGAATAATATTATTATGGATTTACTCTAAAATAGAGTTTATTATATTTTATTGCAAGCAAATATTAACAAATTTTTAAAACGGTTAAAAAAGTAGTCAAAACCCAAAATTAGCGATAGTATGAAAAAAATTCTAATGTTCTTATTTTTATGGGGAAGCATGATTTTGCTTCCCGGGCAATCTTTTCAATGGGCGTATCATGCCGGCTCGGTATATGGCACCGATGACGAAAAAGTAGATCGTTCTTTTTGCGATGAACATAACAACAGCTACGTACTGATCTACTATTCCGACATAATGAACTCTCAACTGAACAATCTTCCCATAAATCTACCCTCTTCCGGACTTGATAATTCTTCGTTCTTAGTTCTTGTCAGTTACGACTGCGAAGGCAATCTTCGCTGGTACCGTTCCATTCAGAATGTGTTATACAGTCTTTATACCGGTTACGAGGAAAACGGAAGTATTTACAAAACCAATGTTTCAATGGAAATGATAGATAACCACATTATCCTTGCAACCAGTGGTTCGTCTAGTCGTTTTTATTTAAGAGATGAAAACGGTCATGATACGCTGCTAACACACAGAGATTCCATCGGGAATTCTTCCGATATTATTATCAGTTTGGATACTAATGGATCTCTGATATGGAGTAATTCTGTTTGTAATGATCTTTATCCGGTTTCAGATTATGATCATTTTTATTCTTATTCTCCGATGTGTATTACCCATGACAGTGATCATAATATTATTGTTTTGAGCAGAATTCGTCCTTATACCGGAATTCCATCATTTCCTCTTGTGAATGACAATTTGCTCTATATGTTAAAGTACAGTCCGGAAGGAGTCTTGCTATCGATAAAGCCTTTTTTGTTCGACAGTGGCATGAGTGCATCCAATAATTGGAGTCAGCCGCATTTCTCCTATTATGCCGGAAAATATTATTTTGTCGGTTATACTTATAATGATACCATAATAGTGAATGAACAGTCTGTATCGGTACCCGAAGGTGGAACCAGTTTCAATTTATATATGGCTTGTATAGACTCCACAGGTCGTTGTTTAAACTATAAATACTTGTCTCCAAAGGGGATGGTTTCTGATATGGAGATAAATGAACAGGGTAATATTTATATTGCAGGCGGAGTTTCTCAGGAATATGACAGTATTCCGCTCAACAGTCCTTATGGGCTCTCTGGAACTCAAATTTTTTTATCCAAATTGGATACTTCGTTGAATGTGGATTATATTAAAGTTGCTTGGAGCAATACTACACAATCAGCATTGTCTTTGGCTCTATTATCAGACAATAAAATTGCCATTGGAGGTAGAATAGTTGGTGCCACAATTACATTTGATACTATTCAAATTCCTTTTACAGAAGAGTACAATTGTTTTGTGGCAATCTTTGATGAAGAACAGATGCAATTTATTCATGCCACCAGAATTGTTAGTGACGGAAGAGATTTAGGGGTTACGTCACTGGCTGCCGACAATCAAGATAATCTCATTGTGTGCGGCTCTTATGACGCAGATAATATTTATATCGGGGATTCGGTTTTCCATAATTACGGAAATTACGATATTTTTATCGGACGATACGGCTGGGAGTGCGGAGAAGAGGCCGGCTGGCATAGCACCGGCATTGAGGAAAACTCCCTGCCGGAAAATTCTCTGAAGCTCTATCCCAACCCTGCCATTTCGCTCGTCACCCTTGAAAGCGAAACTGCAGTCATGGAAACTGTTGCTATTTTCAATCTTATGGGACAACAACAAAACAGCCAAACCGTAAACAACCATCATTGCACTTTGGATATTTCAGGGCTTGCGCCCGGGCTCTACCTTCTCCGGGCATCCTTTCCGAACGGTCGCTCCGAAACCCTCAGGTTTGTGAAACAATAGAAAGAAGATATTGCGAGTTTTGAGTTTTTAGTTTTAAGTTTTTATTTTCGGCAAGTTCGCAGAACATTGCCGACGGAGAAGATTCCTCGTCCTCGTTGAGGAAGAGGTGGCAGCCGGCGACAGGAATGCTTATTAATTAGTCACATTCTAAGTGTCGCCGGATGACGGAGTGGTGCTGCTTATTAGGATTTGACGATATTTCCCGGCAAGTTCGCAGAACATTGCCGACGACAAAGATTCCTCGTCCTCGTTGAGGAAGAGGTGACAGCCGGCGACAGGAATGCTTATTAATTAGTCACATTCTAAGTGTCGCCGGATGACGGAGTGGTGATGAGAGATGAGAAAATATGAAAGTCAAATACAGGTGCGTAGCACCAAAACAATGTTTAAGGTTTATTACGGAGTTTTAAAACCTTATTCTGCTTTTTATAAAACACAAAAATAATTACTTTTTGTATTTTGTAAAATACATTTTATATATCTTTGCGGAAAATTTCAGAAATATGAAACAGCTATTTTCTGCATTTCATCGCAAATTGGAAGAAACTGATATGCGTTTTGAACGCTATCTTAAAAGTCAAATAGATTGGAACAACCGTTTGACAGCCATTACCGGAGCACGAGGAACGGGAAAAACCACTATGCTTTTACAACACATAAAAGAGCAATACGGCAATAATCCCGAAAATGTTTTGTTTGTAAGTTTAGACAATATTTATTTCAGCACCAATAATTTATATGCACTTGCAGACGCTTTTTATTCTCTTGGAGGGAAGGAGCTCTATTTTGATGAAGTGCATAAATATCCCAATTGGGCACAGGAAATCAAAAATATTTACGATGATTTCCCGAAATTGAAAATAGTTTTTACAGGTTCGTCAATGCTGCAAATTTTTAAGGCAGATGCCGATTTGAGTCGCCGTGTAAGGCATTTTCAACTGTTTGGGTTGTCGTTTCGTGAGTTTTTAATTTTCGAAGGATTGCTTCGAAAGACACAAATGCCATTTTTGCTCGAAGAAATTCTTGAAAATCACGTTTCTATCGCCCAAAAACTACTGAGAGAAATTACGCCATTGCCCGCTTTCCTGAAATATCTTCAATACGGTTACTATCCTTATTATCAAGAAGATATTGCAGGTTATGGTGAACGTGTTTTGCAAACGTTCAATACAGTCATGGAAAGTGATCTGCCAAATGTAGAAAACATTGATTTTTATTCAATTAACCGAATTAAGAAGTTATTTTACATACTTTCGGAGATGGTTCCTTTTACGCCGAACATTTCGCAATTAAGCCAAATGGTTGAAGTAACCCGAACAAGTTTAATGAATTATCTACAACTTCTCGAAAAATCACATAGCGTTTTGTTGCTGAAACAGCAAGCAACAGGAATACGGCAGATGGTTAAACCCGAAAAAATTTACTTGCAAAACACCAATTATAATTATGCTCTTTCGGCAGAAAACCCGGAAATCGGCAATTTGCGTGAAACTTTTTTCTTTAATCAATTACAACAAAATCATAAAGTTACTTATACAAAACAGACAGATTTTTGCATTGATGGAAAGTATTATTTTGAAATTGGCGGTAAAAACAAAACTACAAGGCAAATCAAAAATTTAGACAATGCCTTTCTTGCCCTTGACGGTTTAACAACAGGTTTCCGCAATGAAATTCCTCTTTGGTTGTTTGGATTTATTTACTGAAATCGGAAAGAAGAAAAACCTGAATGCTAATGTGTATATGTAGTGTCTAGTCCTAAAATAGGTTTACAGGTTAATATTTAAATCCTGACAATAATTTACAATTAAATTTTAATCCTAAAATTGATTTACAAAAGGAGGATTATTCTTGTAATAATTTTTCCATAATTTTTTGATTTCTTATGCCTGCTGCCACAACGATGGACGCATTCCTTCCGGAATGCGAGGATTTGTGCGAAATCCTTTTGCTACCAAGCTGTATTCCCTTCCGG
>JAEWNB010000157.1 GCA_023392945.1 Bacteroidota bacterium | reverse complement strand
CGGTACTATAAAGACGGGAACGCCTGGCTGGGAAAAGCCGCGTACAGGAAAAAAACAGTCGTCTGGATCTCCCTCTGGGAAAACCTGGTCAAAGCCGGCTTTTATTTCACCCAAAAGACCCGCCCCGGGGTGCTCGACTTACCCCTTTCCCCCGGAATCAAAACCCTTTTTGCCGAGGCAAAGCCCGTCGGGAAACTCATCCCCCTGATCCTCGACATCAAAGACGAGACCGCCCTCCCCGACTTCATCACCCTGATCAACCACAAAAAGAACCTCACTTGATCCCGCCTCCCAGGTTTTCGCACGGAAGACATAGGTCGTAGCCAACAAGAAGAAACGACATAAAAATATCCCTCAGGACCGACTGTTCAGATTCTTACACTTTTTGTCCGTTATTCCGGTTATCCATTTAAAAAAGAATGAATTATAGAGTAAAATTTGCTTCACTCTTGCTATATTTGTAGGAGGACAATTAAGACTTCTACGTCAAGCGGCACACACAAACGGCGGGGCAACACAAAAAACAACAATACAAGCATTTTTTATCTTGAAAAATGAGATAAAAAATATTTTTAAGTCTATCTTAGCTAATATATTTTAAACAGACATGAACAAAATTAAAGAAGTATTAGTTGAGAAAGGGATAAAGCAGACCTGGTTGGCGGAACAACTGGGCAAAAGTTACAACATGGTCAACGGCTATGTACAAAACAGACAACAGCCGAGGCTTGAAGTGCTTTTCGAAATTGCTAAGATATTGGATGTGGAAGTTGCTGATTTATTGGCTGAACAAAAAAAGAAAGAGAAATGAATTACCCAATAATCAACAATATTACGGACTACATTCAGTCTCAAGCACGGAACAAGATCATTTTTCACTCGCAGGATATTTCTGAGTTAGAATCTGTAAATATCGGGCTGCGAATTTCAGAGAGCATTTACAATTTCAAAGAGCCGGGAAGAATTCCAATGAGGGTTTCATCAGAATTGGATAGGGTCCTTAATGCAGCGATCTCTAATCACGATGTATTCGGAAAATACTTATCCATTGAAAATCTGGGTGTCCTGTTCGAACCGGAATTAAAAATTGATTTTAACAGACTGCTCGATAGCTATTCTCAAAACAACGCGCTTTTCGTTAAATGGGATGGCGAAATAGATGCAGAGAGTATCTACTTCCTGACGAAAGAAAATGGAATCAAAATAAACATTAAGAACGTAAGCCATATTGCTTTATGAAATATAAAGAACTGTTGAATTTCGAACCCATCACAGAAGTTGTGAAATTTAGCCGAACACGCGAATCCGACTATCAGAAATCACTGATAAAGACCTTTGTGTTCTCAGACACCTTTAAAAATCATCTCATACCCTTGATGATTCGAAACCTTGATTTTAACTATTCCGGAGAATCATTCGGTTTGCAGGTTGTAGGTAATTACGGTACGGGTAAATCGCATTTGATGTCATTGGTTTCCTTGCTTGCAGAAGATGCCGCATTGATTGAGCTGGTCCATGATGAAAAGCCTAAAAAGGACTTAAACGCTATTGCCGGAAAATTCAAGGTATTGCGTTTTGAATTGGGTAATACAGAAAGTCTTTGGGAGGTGATCACGTATCAAATAGAAAATTACCTCAAAAACCAGGGGATCAATTTCTCGTTTGACGGACACGGCCCGAAGCCCTATTTCGACAAGCTGCTTTTAATGATGGCTGAGTTCGAAGATAAATTCCCGGACAAAGGCTTCCTTATCGTCATTGATGAGATGCTTGCCTATCTGAAAGGCCGTAGTGCAGCCGATAAACTGAATCAGGATTTAGCTGTGCTACAGGCATTGGGACAGGCATGCGACAAATCAAAGTTTAAATTCATTTTTGGTGTTCAGGAAATGATTTACCATTCGCCCGAATTCCAATTTGCGGCTGATATGCTGCAGAAAGTGAACGACCGCTATAAGGACATCATGATTACCAAAGAAGATGTAGCCTTTATCGTAAAAAACCGTTTGCTACGAAAAGACGAACATCAAAAGCAAAAAATCAAATCGCACCTCGATCCTTTTTTGAGCTTGTTCACGGATATGCACGGACGTACACAGGATTATGTGGACCTCTACCCGGTTCATCCAACCTATTTTGAAAATTTCGAAAAAATCAGAATCGGGAAAAGCCAACGTGAAATCCTTAAAACGCTATCCAATCAGTTCTCCGAAATATTAGAGCAAGAAGTACCCAAAGAGAATCCAGGATTACTTACCTACGATCGCTATTGGGAAGATATCCAGAGAAGTCAGGACTTGATGGCCATCCCGGATATTCGAAAAGTAAAGGAGATAACCGACACCATTCAGGATAAAATTGAATCGTACTTCACAGGTGTGAGGGCTTCAAAAAAGCCGGTAGCCAAACGCATTGTCAATGCCTGTGCCATTAAAATCTTGCAACACGAACTGCAAAAGCAAAATGGCACGAATACGGAACATCTGGTGGATGATTTATGCCTGACCGATAAACTGGCTACCGACCGTGATTTCTTAATCGACATCATAGATTCGGCAGCGCAGCAAATCATTACTGCAACATCCGGACAGTACTTTGATAAAAACGCGGAGAATGCCGAATACCACTTACGCATTGAAGGCGGAGTCAATTTCGACCAAAAGATAAAGGACTATGCGGCAACCATGGCCGACTCCCAAAAGGATGAATACTTCTTTAAATTTTTGGAAGTAAACCTGCCACTTGATCATGATACCTACCGTACAGGCTTTCGTATTTGGGAACATAGCATCGACTGGAAATCGCACAAAACCTATCGTGACGGGTATATCTTCTTCGGCAATCCCAACGAAAAATCCACCACGCACCCACGGCAGCACTTTTACATGTATTTCATGCCCATCTTCGATGAAAGCAAGAAAATGCGTAATCACGAAGAGGATGAAATCTATTTTGTTTTTGACGGCTTATCCAAAGAATTCAAGGAAGCAGTTACGCTATATGGTGCTGCCCTAGCATTGGAAGTGCGATCCGATAGTTCACAGAAACCCATTTACCGCCAGAAGATTGAGGAACTAAATAAAAAAGCCAGAGCACTTTTTGACCAGGAATATGTGCAAATAACCCAGGTGGACTATCAGGGCAAAGAACTTCCATTGAGCGGATACCCATTGCCGGGAGCTGGCTCCACCAAAGAACAGATCTTCTCGACTGTGGCATCCCTTGTGTTTGAAAATTGGTTTGAAGACGAACGTCCCAATTATCCCAAGTTTACACAACTCAATTCCTCAGTAGCTAAAGAAAACTTTGACCGAATGGTCAAACAAGCACTTATAAAAGTATCTAACCCCGAACAAGCAAACCGAGACGGGGAAGGTATTTTAACGGGTTTGGGATGTTGGGTACCTGGCATGCTTGATTACAGTCATTCTCCTTATGCTAAGAATTTATTAAAACTATTGGCTGATAAAGGAGAAGGGAAAGTACTAAATCGAGATGAAATTATTGAATATGTGGATAGAAGCGATAACCTGTGGCTCACCAAAGATTTTCAGATGGAAGCCGAACTGGAATTTGTGGTTATGGCAACACTGGCAGCATTGGGTGAAATTGAAATCACTCTGAATTCGGGGAAGTCGATCAATTCAACAAATCTGAATGAGCTCAAGGATATCCCAAAACAGGAATTCTATTCGTTCTCCCACATCAAGCCACCCAAAGGATTAAACCTCGCTGCGCTGAAAACCATGTTTATGGGCATGTTGGGAAGGGATTTAAGCAATCAACTAAAAGATCCTTCTACCTATACGCATCTGGTTGGTGCTGCCAATGATTGGGCAAAACGCACCGTAACCCTGCTCAGCAAAATTCAGGGAGGGTACATTTTTAAAGGCATCGATATTGTAAGCACCGAGCATGCAAGCAAATACCGTCAATATTTTACGGCATTCTCCGGCTTCTGCGACAAGTTGGCCAATTATACATCTGAGGCCAAGATTAAAAACTTCGCTTTCACAGTGGATGACTTGAACCGAATCCTGCCCGCTAAAGCCGAAGTGGAACAATTGGAAAAGCAACTGGCCGAACTGAATCTGCTGAATGAGGACATTTCCTATTTGCAGCAATGCAAACAGTTCATCACCGACAATGCCTTCAAAGAAGAGGTGTCGGAAGCCATCCATCAATTGGCTCCGGTTTTGGGTAAGGACGATGAAGCGGAACTGGAAAAGTACAAAAAATTGCTCCATCAACTCAAAGAGCGCTATGCCGAATGGTACCTTGATTTGTACTTGAAGCACCGCATCAGCCAAAAAGATCATACCCAAAAAATAGCGCTGTTCGACTCGGATGCAAAAGCCATCTGCGATATCCTGAAAGATGCCGATTTCCTTTCTTCGGGTCAGTTCATGCAGTGGCTCCAAAAAATCAACAAACTGCAACCGGCCGACAGCAAAGTGAACAAGAACCTGATACTGACAGCTCCCTATCAGGATTTCAACCCGGCTGATTTTGAAGGAGCCGAAGTGCTGAATGTAAAGCAGCTGAAAACAGACCTGGAAGAACTGCTGGACCAATGGACCGATACGCTCAAAGACACCCTGGATGACCCCATGGTGAAAAAGAAAATGAACCTGTTGGATGACGCCACCCAAAAATTGCTTTCTGATTTTAAATCCGGCACTATAGAACTGGCCAAAGACAACGCCCTGCGCATCCGCAATGCCATCATGGACTTGCACAAAGGTTTGGAAAAAGTGGAATTGAGCATCGAGAGTATGAAAAGCACCTTCAATAAGCCACTCACACCCGATGAAGCCATTGAAGCCTTCAAAGCATATATAGACGAAATCGCCAAAGGCAAAGAGCGGGATAAAATTAGAATCATATTGAAGTAGTACGAATGAATAAACCAAAGCACATATCAGCCAGATTGACCTGGCATGCGGACGGATGGAACGGAAAAATCTGTGAAGACCCGGAAGCCAATACGTATTGCACAGGCCAATTTTCCTATCCGGGTGAGATGTACGAGAAAAAGCATTTGCAAAAAGTAGAAGCAGAAAAGTTTGCAGGTTGCTCTTGCAGTAAAATCAAAGATGATTATGTGCCCCCCTGCTGTTTTAGTAACAATGCTTTTGGTAAAGATACTACCGTAGCTCAAGTAAATTCACCTGCGTGGTATAAAAACAAGGAAATCAGGCAATGGGAAATGCCACCAAATACGGTAAGCCTTTGGCCTTATGAGGAAATGTACTTTGAGGATGATAAAAATGAAGATGGCACTTTCAACTACGACAATCGCATTGCCAATGTAAAAGCTTTTATGAATGAGGTGAAGGAAGATGCATCTCTTATTTTTTACTACAGTAATTATAGTAATCCATTATCCAACGAAGACGACAGGAAGTATGTAATCGTAGGGTTTGGCAGGGTGAAGCAAATCCATGAATACATGGAATACTTACAAGCCACACCTGAAGAACGGAAACGCTATGCAGGTGCTTTCGTTTGGCAAATACCCATCACTTCACATTATCCAGAACAAGGATTTTGCATCCCCTATCATAAATACAAAGACCAGCCTGAGATTCTGGAAAAGATTGCATTCTATCCTGAAAATTCCAGAAACTTCAAATATGCCATGCGTCATATCTCCGATGACGATGCATTAGAAATAGTGGAGAGAGCCCTGGAAATTATTGATGTGCTTCAGCATGAATTGCAGGATACTTCCGAAGATTGGGGTGCTCGCAGAAAATGGCTTCATGAATTGGTAGCTGAGCTTTGGAAAAACAGAGGTAAATATCCCGGGTTGCCGCAAGTGCTGTATTATCTGGATTTGCCAGAAGTGAGTACCTATTTTAAGACTCAAACAGCTAAAGACAATGAAGAAGAAGCTTATGATGGCATTAAAGCCTTTTTGAAAGATGGCAAAGATATTCCCGGCTTACAAGTAGATGCTATTCGGATTGGAAATGTACGCGATGAATTTGCCACGAAAGATGATGCTGAACTTAAATTACTGATCGAAGTTTTACCCCGATTTGAAATTGAAGAAACAGACCGACTGAAACAAATCTCTCAGATATTGTCAGAAGATCGTCAGCAAAATGGACTGAACGTTTCCATTCAACAGCTTTGCGACAATCCGTATTTGCTTTGTGAAAAGTATGTGGGGAATGGCCCGGACGATCAAATCACTTTTGCGAAAATTGACCATGGCATGTTACCTTCACCCGATTTGGGTTTGGCTGCACTAACGACCAAAGGAAGCAATATTCGATTCAGGGCTTTGTGTGTGAACAAACTCAAAACCATTGCTCCACATACATTCTCCGCTGCTGAAATTATCTTGAATGGTGTCAACAAATACGTTTCTTACCTAAGCGATTGGCGACAGTTTGAATTCAAAATGAAAAATTTTGAATCCTATGCCGATACATTGAAAGAATCATTGGTTTTACGAAAAGACAGTGACGAAAATCTTTACCTATACCTACGTGAAATATTTGAAGACGAACGACTGATTGAAGAAAAAGTAAGGCTACTTGCCAACAGACAGATTTCCAGCTTCAAAAGTCCCGTAACGCAACAGAATTGGGAAAACTTCTTATACGATGGCAATTCTAAAATTGCCGAACTTAATCCTACTGAATACAAAGAAGCGGTGGCTGCTCAGGCTTCAGTTTGTGCATCCATATTCGACAAAGGCTTATCTGTAATTTCTGGTGGAGCAGGCACTGGTAAAACAACTGTGGTAAAATCCATCATCAGTGGCATTGAAAAAGCCCATGGTGTCGGCACTTCCTTTTTGCTTTTAGCCCCTACCGGAAAAGCAGCCGACAGACTGCGTGAACGTTCAGGTAAAGAAGCAAAAACCATTCACTCCTTTTTGGCAGAACGCAGTTGGATGAACGACAATTTCACCTACAAGCGTGAAGGCGGCAAACAGGAAGAAAATGTGCGAATTTTCATCATTGATGAATCATCTATGATTGACCAATCCCTGATGGCTACACTCTTCCGAGCCATCAATTGGAATACCGTGCAGCGTATCATTTTTGTAGGCGACCCCAATCAGTTGCCACCTATTGGCTATGCGAAGGTTTTTTCCGATTTGATTGATTGGTTACCGGAAGAAAACAAAGGCGAACTCAAAGAAAACCTACGGCAGCGTGAGAATAAACTAGAAGGCAGAGGTACAGGCATTCTCGATCTGGCTTCTGTCTTTATTCAAAGCAAAGCTGCTGACGAAGATCTGAAAGAAACAGGCACTAAAAAAGCCCAACAAACCGATTTACTGAAACAAATTCAGGAATTGGACTTTTCAGGTGACCTGAAAGACATAGAAGTTCATTTTTGGGATACCGAGAAAGAACTAAACGAATTAATGTTCAATACACTCGTTAAGAACCTGGAAGAAGAACATGGCATCACTTACAATGAAGACCGCTATTGGGAACTTTTAAATAAAGTTTTTGAGGAAAATGGTCAGAGAAGAGCTAGTAAATTTCAAATTATATCCCCATATCGTTCTGAAATTTTTGGAACGGATGCCCTCAATTCATTTTTCCAAAGTAAACTAAATAAAGCAAATTTTGAAAATCAGTTCTTTGTTGATGGAATTAGCGTTTTTGACAAAGTAATTCAAATCAGGAATCGAACGAAATCTGACCCAATATTTGCTTTTGTTCAAGAGGAAAACGCTACAGTTAAGATTAATATTTACAATGGAGAAATTGGTTTTACCAGATGGCATGACCAAGACAAAAAAGCAATTAAAGATGAGAGCACTGGCATTTGGTATAACCCTAGATACAAAGCTCCTTTTTTTAGATTGGAAAAATTCATTGTAAACCTTCAAGGCAGGGACGCACATATACCTTTTGGTAAGAAACTAGGCAAATACAAAAACAAAAAGGGTTATTGGAATGACTTGCCAAATGAAAAACCTGAAAATAACCTGGAACTCGCCTACGCCATCTCTGTACACAAATCACAAGGCAGTGAGTTTGACCATGTGTTTTTGGTATTACCTAAGAATAAAAAGTCCTTGCTTTCCAAGGAATTGATTTACACAGCTGTTACCCGGGCAAAAACCAAACTAACCGTTTTTGCAGAGCAGGATATTTCTGCCTTTTTACAACTCACCCGACCAGAAGCCAACAAGCTTTCTAAAATCAATGCTTCGCTGTTTGATTTTAAGCCCTTACCTAAGGAATGGCTGGTGATGAACGAGTGGTATGAAGAAGGTAAAATACACCAGACCCTTTCTGAGTATATGGTACGTTCGAAGTCGGAAGTGATTATTGCCAATATGCTGAGCGAACGCCAAGTGCCTTTCTGGTACGAGAAGCCTTTGTTTGCATCAGATGGCTCTTTCTACCTGCCTGATTTTACGGTAATGCTGCAAGGCGAAGAATATTACTTAGAGCATGTAGGCCGATTAGACCTGCCCGATTACAAAGCCCATTGGGAAAAGAAAAAGCAGTGGTACGATAAACACTTCCCGGGCAAATTACTCACCACTTACGAAAGCGGCACACTGAGCCACGATATTGATAAAATTATAAAAGAAAGAAGTTGATATGAGCAACGAAAATAAAATCACCGTTTTAGGCCTTACCTTCAACTCCGAAGAGGAACGCAGAACCTACTTCCGCGAAGAGCTGCGCAAGAAACTGCCGGAACTTAAACAAATGGAAGGTTTCCCTATCGGTGAAGACGAAGACATCTTAAACCTGAGTGACCCGCCCTATTACACCGCCTGCCCCAACCCCTGGCTCAACGAATTTATTGCCCAATGGGAAGAAGAAAAAAAAGAGCTTGAAAAACAGGGCTTGCGGAAAGCGGATTTTGAGGTGACCGAACCGTATGCTGCGGATGTGAGTGAAGGCAAAAACAATCCAATTTATAATGCCCATACCTACCATACCAAAGTACCGCATCCTGCAATAATGCGGTATTTAATGAAATACACACAACCAGGAGATATTATCGTAGATGGTTTTGCCGGCACAGGCATGACTGGGGTCGCCGCAAATGCTTGTTCAAACCCTGAACCAGAAACTAGATATTCTATTGAGAAGGAAGGGATTTTAACAGAATGGGGCAAAAGAAATGTAATTTGCAATGATTTGTCAAGTATCGCTTCGTTTATTGCATATGGATTTAACAAAGAAAAGCAATTAGAATCATACATAGAAGAAGTTGGATGCATAATTGATGCTATAGAGAGAGAATTTAAGTGGATGTATCAAACTATCGATAGGGCTACAAATAAAATCTGTGATATTAATTACACCGTTTGGAGTGACGTGTATTCTTGCGGAAATTGTTTGAATGAATTTAGTTTTTGGGATTTTGCTGTTGATAAAACCGAGTATAAGGTTAAAAACGAATTCAATTGTCCGAATTGTGGTTCAGTTCAAACAAAGAAAAGCCTTTCTAAATCATGGATAACGAAGTATGTACACAATGAGACAATTACAGAAGTAAAACAAGTCCCAGTCCAAATTTCGTACAATTTTGGAAATACGAGTAAAATAAAAGTGCCTGACAAAAATGATCTTGATATAATTGAAAAAATTGAGCATTATTCGATTCAAAATTGGTATCCAAGAAATGAGATAGAGAAGGGTGATAAAACTTCCGACCCCATCAATAAAGGGATAAAGAAAGTTTTTCAGCTTTATACAAAAAGAAATCTCATAGCGCTTTCTGAGCTAAAGAAGCAATTAGAATCTAAGGATATACCATATTACAATTTTGTATTTACTGCGTTAGATCATGGCATGAGTAAACGTGTAAAACATGGAAATTGGTCTTTCCCAATGAGTATATTAAATGGAACCTTGTATCTACCATCATTAACTAGAGAAAATACGCCTTTTAAATTTTACAGAACAAAACTTAAAAAACAAGCTGAAGCGTTATTCAGAGTTAACTTTAATAATGTTGTAGCAACAGGCTCAGCAACAAATTTAAATTTAAAGTCTGATTCTGTTGATTATATCTTTATTGATCCTCCGTTTGGGAGAAATATTATGTACTCAGAATTGAATACTTCAAACGAAAGTTGGTTGAGGGTAAAGACTAATAAAGCTCACGAGGCTATAGAAAATAAAACTCAAAATAAGGGAGTATTCGATTATCAAAGACTTATGAATAATTCATTCAGCGAGTTTATTCGAATATTGAAACCAGGGAAGTGGATGACTGTTGAATTCTCCAATACTAGTGCCGCAATATGGAATACAATTCAATATAGCTTGCAAAGTTCTGGGTTTTTAATTGCTAATGTTTCTGCTTTAGACAAAGAAATAGGAAGTTTTAATGCTGTAAATTCTTTGACCGCTGTAAATCAAGATTTAGTAATCTCTTGCTACAAACCATCATCCGAATTCGACCAAAAATTTAATCAGCATAGAAACTCTGATATAGGTATTTGGGACTTCGTTGCCGAACATTTGGAGCATTTACCAATTCACTTGGTCTCCGGAAACTCCACTACCGCCATCATCGAGCGAAGCCCCAAAATTTTGTTCGACCGCCTTATTGCCTTTTATGTTCAAAGAGGTCTGCCCGTACCTATCGATGCCGGGAAGTTTCAGCAGGGCTTGCGGGAGCGATTTATCGAGCGTGATGGCATGTTCTTTACCAACGAGCAGGTGCAGGAATACGACCGAAAAAAAGCCGCAGTGCCCAACTTTGTGCAGCTCAGCATTTTTGTGGCCAACGAGCAGGATGCCATTTACTGGCTGCGTAATATTTTGGGAAAAGAGCCCAAAACCGAGCAAGACCTACACCCATTATGGATGAAAGAAGTGGCCGGCAATATGCGCAAAGGTGATACCTTGCCTGAGATGCGTACCATACTGGAAGAAAACTATCTGAAAAACGACAAAGGACAATGGTACCTGCCCGATCCGGAAAACGAAGCCGATTTGGAGAAACTCCGTACCAAACGCCTGCTCAAGCAATTCGAAACCTACAAAACCGAAGCATCCAAACCCAAAGGCAAAATAAAAGAAGCTCGGGTAGAAGCCCTGCGTGCCGGGTTTAAGCATTGCTACCAGGAGAAGGATTTCAAAACCATCGTACAAATTGGCGACCGCATCCCAAACAACCTGCTTATGGAAGATGAGGTGCTGTTGCAGTTTTATGATATAGCCAGTTCAAGAGTATAATTATTAGGGAACACGCTATGATTGTATCTAAAGTAAATCCACAAATTACACTTGACTACCTGCAAACCAAGCGGGAAAATCAGTATTTTGAGCGAAAGGGATTGGGCGAAAAAGAGACAAAGCCCTCTAAGATTGCTGAAGAAATTATTGGGATGCTAAATGCAGATGGAGGGGTGTTGGCGCTGGGTGTGTCAAATACCGGTGAAATTCAAGATTTAAGTGGCTTAGGCGAGGAGCAATTAAGTAAGTATAGAACACTCATTATTGATTTTATAGAACCATTTGGCCGTGTAGAATTGGAAGAAGTTCTGATGGAAGAAAAATTAGTGTTTCTTTATCATGTCGAACAAGATGTTGAGCGAATATATAAGAGAAAGGATAACGAGCAAATTTTTTTAAGGGTTGATGATACCAACCGTCTTTTAGACAGAGAAGCTGTCAGGTCTCTGGAATATAACAAGCAAATAAGAAAGTTCGAAGACGAAATTGTTCCTGATTTTGATTTTAATGATATAGACCTTCCGATTCTCAATCGCTACAAGGAGGTATTGAACTATAAAGGAGATGTTCTGGATCTTTTAATCAAAAGACATTTAGCTATTAAGAGTAATGGTGCATACAGACTAAAAAAGGCAGGTGTTCTTCTTTTTGCCAAAGACCCTGAAAAATATATCACATCAGCCACGTTGAGGTATATTAGATATGAGGGGGATGAAGCCTTGGTTGGCACAGAACTCAACGTAATTAAGGATGAGCGCTTTGAAACCAACATTCCTCGGATCATTGGGAATGTTAAGGCCTTTCTTAAGGCTGCACTGAAAGATTATTATTTTCTCAATCTTGATTCAGGCCGATTTAATAAAGTACCTGAGTATCCTGAAGAAGCTTGGTTAGAAGGTGTAGTAAATGCCTTGTGTCATAGATCATACAATGTGCAGGGTAATGCCATTTACATCAAACATTTTGACAATAGGCTTGAGATTTCAAATAGCGGCCCATTGCCGGCACAAGTTACTGTTGAGAATATCAGAACAGAACGATATGCCCGCAATCCAAGGGTGGCCAGAGCATTAGAAGATATGGGATTTGTGCGTCAGCTCAACGAAGGTGTTTCCCGAATTTATAGATCGATGGAAAAATCGATGCTATCTGAACCTGAATACAAAGTTCAGAATGGCAATGTTTATTTAACCTTGAGAAATAAAATCAGCCAGCATACTAAAACGATTCCCGAGCCCGTTCTTCACGTCATTCAAGACAAGTGGTCAAGTTTTAATGAAACTCAAAAGAGAATTCTGCAGCATCTCTTTTACAACAATAAAGCAACAATAGCTGATTTCACAGATGTTACCGGAATCAATGAAAAGACGATTCGCTTGTACTTAAATCAATTTGTGGAACAAGAAAAGATCTTGGTAAGACTCAGCCATAAAATAAGAGACAAAAATGCACTTTACGCCTTTAAGAGAACGGTACAGGATAATAAGGAACATTAATTTGTGAGATTAAGTCATTGTATATCAATCTGAATTTAGCGCTAAGGAATATTCTAGTGCTTTTAAGGAACATTTTAGAATGGCACAATAAACATGAGGTACAAAGGCAAGGCTTGTGAAATAGTAGGAGATAAAGAAGTGTTCGGGCAACGCATTGCCTGGATACGCCTGATGGTAGACGGCAGCTTCCATGAAGTTCCCTATGATGAGTTGGAAAAACCAGCTACGGAGTTTTCCATGCCTTACTTACGCTTTGTATCCATTGCGGCAAAAATTAAAGACGAGGTTGCCCGGAAGAACCTATTGGCTCCTTATGAGAGCAGTTTGATCCCCTTGCCGCATCAGATACTGGTGCTGGAAAAAGTGATGCAGTCCAATCAAAATCGTTTTCTGTTGGCCGATGAGGTGGGCATGGGGAAAACCATTGAGACCGGTTTGATTTTAAAGGAACTCAAAATCAGGGGGGATATCAAGCGTATATTGTGTGTCGTTCCGAAGTCTGCTATGCTGCAATGGCAAAGTGAGTTGAAAGAGCATTTCAATGAACTGTTTCATCTCTACGATTCGGAGATGATTACCTCCATGGCACGCACTTTTGCCAATATCAATGCCGATGAAGAATACAATTTTTGGACACAGCACAACCAAATTATTGTATCTACCGATGCGCTGAAGCCTTTGGAGAAAAGGCAAGGCTGGTCTAACGAGCGGGTGGATGAATACAACAAATACCGCATGCAGGCGGTGCTGGAAGCAGATTTTGACTTGGTCATTATGGATGAAGCCCATAAAATGGGCGGTGCAACATCCATGGTTTCACGGTTTATCCTGGCTCAGGAATTATGCAATTCTGTGCCGAATGTGCTGTTGCTTACGGCAACGCCCCACAGGGGTAAATCAGACCATTTTAGAAGAATATTGCAGCTACTGGACCCCGATGCATTTGCGGGTGAAGGTCTGCCTGAAATTGAAGAACTTGAGCCTTATGTCATCCGAACCGAGAGGCGTTTTGCTGTGGATTATGAAGGGAAAAAGCTCTTTAATGAAAGGCAGACGAGGCGCTTTGATGTTATGTTGGATATCAACAAGCATCAAAAACAAATGGCCTTGTATGATGCCGTTACGGATTATGTACGAAGGGGATTTAACACGGCTAAAAGGGCTGGTAATCCTGCAAAAGGATTGATCATGATCTTGTTTCAACGTTTGGTGAGCAGTTCCACAGCCGCCATTTTATCTGCCATGCAAGGCAGGCTGGAACGATTGCGATTAGGCGAAGAATCAACTCTGGACGATTTTGCGCACGAAGTAGATCATGAGTTGGATGAAAATGAAGAAGTAGATTTTGAGGACATGCTACAGCGCATTTCGCCGGGCTTAGCCAATGAAGAAGAATTGCTGTCAGACCTTATAGCGCAGGCAAGAGATTGTTTGGCAACAGAAACCGATGCCAAAGCCGATGCGCTTCTGAAGAAAATCGAGGAATTAAAGCAGGTTCAGATAACTCAGGAATTGAAAATACTGGTCTTTACAGAGTTCAGAACCACACAGAAGATGTTGGTGGACTATTTCAAAGGCAAAGGGTACATCGTTTCTTTTATTCATGGCGGACAGGATTTGGATGAGCGAAAAAGAGCCTTAACACAATTTAAAAACGAATCGCAAATCCTGATTGCTACCGATGCTGCAGGAGAATCCCTGAACATGCAGTTTTGTCATATTGTGTTTAATTATGACTTGCCCTGGAATCCCATGATGATTGAACAACGCATTGGCCGGGTTGATAGGATTGGTCAAAAATATCCGGTCCAGGCCCATAACATGCTTACCAACAACAGTGTTGACTTGCGTGTATATGAGGTGATTGAAGAAAAGCTCAACAACATTTTGGAGCAGTTGGGCATTGACAAAACTTCGGATGTGCTCGATTCTACCATCGATATGAAGAAAGTAAACAAACTACACCTGCAGAGTTTGTTAGATCCGGAAAGATTTGAATTTGCTGGGGAACGATGGTTGCATGACATAAAGAGTAAGCTGCGCCAGTATAAAAGCACCGAGGGCATATTGCCACAAGTAGCAGAATCGGAAATTGAATACAAAAAGGCGGCAGAGGTAAAACACAGCCCGCTTCCTTTTTGGCTGGAAACTTTGGTGCAACAGTATATCATGGTGCATCATGGTACCTTGACAAAAAATCTATTGGGGTATGCTGACATTAAAGTACAGGGCGAAAGCAGGAAAATCACCTTTGATGCCGAGGTTTCATTGGGCAATCCGGGTGTTGAGCACATTACGCTGCAGCACGACTGGATCAGGAAACTATTAAATGACCTGGGCGAATTTGATCTGTCAAATAAAATTCCTGTAATCAAATCAAGCACCGGAGAAGAAACCCCGGGCTATTGGAGTTTGTGGCAAATAAGTGCGCGCAATAACCTGGAAAGTAAGATTCAGTATCAATGCTACTTTTTAGCCGATAATGGAAAGCAATACAGTGCTTATGCCCATGATATCTGGAATCGTTTGATCAATGGATCTGGAACATTTAGCATAGATGGCTCTCAGGAGATCAATGAGCCGGAGTTGTTCCAAAAAGAGATGAATCAATCCTTGTTTCTTTCCTTTCAGAATCTGGAAGCAGATGTAATGCTTAGAATAAACACCAAAAAAGAGAACCGGTTGAATTCCTATTGTTTTCAGAAATCCAGAATTGAAAGGATCGGCATCGACAACATTCGCCAAGCCAAGTTACGAAGACTTGAAAAAGAGCATAAAGCATGGATGAAAGAATTTGAATCGGGGAGCAAAATCATTCCGGGCATTAAACAACTATTAATGATTCGTATCAATGGCTAAGGGGCTTATTCAACATATCACAGACAGTCTGAAAAGTTATCCGGCAAAAGTGTTTTTGGTGGAGAATAATGATCGCTTTTTATACCGAAGCGATGTTCAGGATGCCTTTGGGGCAATGGGTATTGAAATCGATCATGGCACCAGCATGGAACAGCGCATTACATTTGAAATGCGTGAGCCTGATGGGTTACTTGTTTTGCTAAGCCAAGACAATGCCAATTATCTCGAAGACATAAAAAATGAAGCGGTAGCGATTGAATTCAGTCTGGCCAATTATGTACCATCATACCACATACCATCTCTTATTGAATTAGATCTTTCGATGCTCGACAAACTGTTTAGAAATCAACCTTTAGTTGGACTAAACAGAAAAGAGACTCAGGAATTGATTGAGAAACTAAAGGATGAAGCCACATCTTCTGAACCAGAATACAATTTGGCCGAATTTATTGACGGCTTGCATGTATTGCTCCATGAGGAGGAGATCAATTGGGCTGTAGTAAGTCGGTTAATTGCTGAAGGAATTTCGAAAACCATTGGCACTCCAAAATTTGAAGAATTGTATGATCAAATAAACAAGGCCAATACAGTTTTTCAAGCGACTTTGCAAACGAGTTATCATCAAACAAAAAACGCAAGCGCTGTAAAAAAGCCCCGAATTGTTTCGAAAATTCTGGATTATCTCCACTTTAACTTTCGGGAAAAGAAAATTGCGCTGATCGTGGTTGATGGTATGGCTTTATGGCAATATGAATTATTGAAAAACCGGTTACCTGGCACCAAACATGAGGAGATAATATATTCTTGGTTGCCTTCCATAACGCAGCTATCACGCCAAGCCATCTTTCGTGGTGATATCCCGCTATCTGATTACAGACAAGGTCCTACGAGTGAAGAAAAGCTATGGAAAATGTATTGGAAAGAGAAGGGATGTCATGCATTTGAAGTGGCCTATCAACACGAGAAAATTGATCTTTCAAACATTGATGCAGTAACAAAATTAGCCATTGTCTTCAAAGACCTGGATGATAAAATGCATGGCTCCACAGACTATGCCGATTTGCTGATGCTTACCAAAAACTGGATGGATCGGAGTAAAATAGCTCAAGTCGTTGAGGATTTGCTATCGAAGGAATTTACGGTTTTTCTTACCTCCGACCACGGCAACATACAGGCAAAAGGTTGGAGAAGTCTGCAAGGCCGCGAAAAATTAGGAACCAATAAATCAGGGAGCAGAAGCCAAAGACATATCGAATATGCTGAACCATGGTTGTCTGATGAATTCATGGCGAATAATCCGGAAATGGAAGATTCTGTTGTCAAGGAAGCACAAGTCCTCTATTTTAAAAACGACCTGAGTTTTTCAAACGAGGAATCGCTTGTAACGCATGGAGGAGCACATCTGCTCGAAGTCTTAATCCCATTTGTAGAAATAAAGAATGAATCATAAACCCATCGACATAAATCAGCGTATCCCGTTGGAGACATTATATGTAGCGTTAGTGAGCTATTTAAACGGCACTTACAGCGACGACTATATATTGGAGCAGCTAAAACTCGAATTTAGAGGAGAGAATAGATTAAAGAAATCGTTGCGAATTGTTAACAAGATTATTCTAAGAAACCCACTGAATAAATTCATTGAAGAAAACAAAGAACAAATCAAGCTGGCAATTAAGAAAAAAAATGACAGGAATATGATCTTGATTGCACTACTTAACAGTTCATTTTCTTTTTCCTTTGATACACTTCGATTCTTAGGTAAATACCTTTCTGTACAGGATATAGTAAGTAGGGAAACCATCAAGAAATCCCTGGCAAGTGTTTATGGTGGGAATCGTGCTACTGACAATGCGATTGACAGTGTAATCCCAATGTTTATAGAGGCAAGCTTGATAAAAAAACCTACAAAAGGCGTATATCAACGTAACTCTGATTTTCAGATTTCATTTACTATATGTAAACAGATTTTTATTGAGTCGTTTAAAACGAATAATACTTTAGTTAATATTCAAGAATATCAATTACGAGATCCCTACTTTCAATTTCTATTATTTTAAAAGACACTTTACAGGGATTTTACGTAAATGAATATTTCACCTTGTTTCTTCTGTTTGCTTTGTGAGATGTAAGAACAATATATTTCTTTCAAAATTCTCAAATGATACTTTGCAGGACTTACGTTCAGCATTGACTTCTATGACTGTACCTTGTCCGAAAATAGCATGGGTAACTATATCACCTTCTTCAAAAACACTTTCAGTGATATTTTCACGAGCTTCCAATGACATGATTAGTTGATCCGTTCCTTTCCATAGAGATTCATCCATAGAACCTTCTGTAACAAAGAATTGTTTTTTTATTTCTCTAATAAAGCGTGATGGATATTTATCTGTCCTGGTTGACACATTAAAACCTTCAGATTCAGTCAAAAATAAAGCCTTCTCAGCACGGGTCATTGCAACATACATCAATCGTCTTTCTTCCTCTTCACCTTCTTTCTTGCGCTCTCTAATAGTTCTATAGTTAGGCAAAATACCTTCACTTAATCCGATTACAAAAACAAATGGGAATTCCAGTCCTTTTGCTTGATGTATAGTCATAAGTTTAATTGTATCGGCATCTTTCTTATAATCAGCATTGGTGTATAAGGCGATGTCTTGCAGGTAAGTCTCAAGAGTAATATCTTCTTCTTTGTTGACCTCTTCATAATACCTTATTGAATCTATCAGTTCGGCAATATTCTCAAGACGTTCTTCTTCGCCGTCATCCCGGAGTTCTTTTTTAAGACCACTTCCTGTCAATACATATTCCAGTAACTCAGAGATGCTGGATATTGCAGAAAACTCTCTACTTTCTTCTATCAATTTGATGAATTTTTCCACTGACTCTTTGCGAAAAACATCGTCATTTTTATGATTCTTTAATGCATCATAAAGTGACACTTTCTCCATTTCTGCAATGGCACTTAGTCTTGAGAGGAATACTTTTCCAATCTTGCGTGAAGGGACATTTACAATCCTTTTAAATGACAAATCATCACCTAGGGCAATAAGTCTTATATATGAGAGTGAATCTTTGATTTCTTTTCTTTCGAAGAATCTTATCCCTCCCCAAATTGTATATTTGAGGCCATCCCTCATTAAAGCTTCTTCAATAAACCTTGAAAGGTATGAAGCCCTGTATAATATTGCGAAATCACCATTTTTGGCTCCAAGTTTATGTTCAATGTCCTTTATCTGCTTTACTATCCATTGTGCCTCCTCTATTTGAGTGTTGCCATGAAAATGAATGACTTGCTTTCCTGGGTTGTGCCTGGTAAAAAGGGTTTTTTCTATACGATTCTTATTATAAACTATTACTGAATTGGCAACATCTAAAATGTTAGGAGTAGAACGATAATTCTCTTCCATAATAACCTCATGATCATGCCTAAAGTTCATAAATGAGCCAAGTGCTACACCTCTCCACTCATAAATCAACTGATCAGGATCACCAACAATAAATAAATTATTGTATTTCTTACATAATAACTCAACTATGTACCATTCACTGTTTGTGCAATCTTGTGCCTCATCAACCATAATGTAATTCAATTCATTTTGCCAGTATTCTCTTGCTTCATCAAATGTGCCTAAAATATACCAAGTAAAATAAATGAGATCTTGAAAATCCAAAGCAAATAGTTTCAATTGCTTCTGCAAAAACACAATAAAAGGGAATTCCTTGTCTTTTTCGCTTGGTTTATAGCCTGAAAGCATGTATTTTTTAACATATTCATTTTTTAACAAACCCTTATTGAACTCTACATTATTTAGAAAAGCATTAATAGTTGTATCTTTTTTTTCTATTCCCAACTCCTGCATTACTTCACGAGCTAACTGTTTGGAATCATCTTTATCAATAATCAAGAATATTCTAGGAAATCCTATACGATAAATTTCTTTTCTTAAGACCTTTACGCAAAATCCATGAATAGTGCATACGTAATCATTATAGTGTCCTCTATCGACAAGCTTCGAGATTCTCTGAGCCATTTCTTTAGCAGCCTTATTGGTAAAGGTGACACAAAGAATATTGGATGGATCAATGCCGAGATTATTGACTAAATAAGCATATCTATGTGCTAAGGCACGTGTTTTACCCGATCCAGCTCCGGCAACAACACGAACTCTTCCTTCTGTCGTGGTTACGGCTTCTTGTTGTCTGTCATTTAAACCATCTAAAATATCCATCTATATTTATTAATGCCTAAAGAAAAGCGTAATGAAATATGTATATAGCGAAGATTTGGCTGTTCGAAAAAAATGACGTTTTGTAAATACATTAGGACAGTCTAACTGTTTCTGGAACAGAGATATGTAAAATTAACACTTATTCAAGAATAATCAAATCTTAAAGAGTAAAAAATGTCCTGGCAAACATCTGTCAGCAAAAAAGAAAAACGGAGTCTTCTTAGTATTATTATGACACTATCCATTAATCTTTGATTCTATTCCATTTCTTCGCTTTTTTGTAAAATTCGTGTATGTGTTCTTTATGATTTAGTATATTAACCCAATCCTCAAAACTTAAAATCATAATTTTACATGACTCAGCTTTCTTCAGTATTGATTCCATATTTTGTTGATCTTTAAACTGTTTCGGATATTGATTAAACCTTGCTCTAATTTGATTAATCATGTATGTTTGATCTGTTTGATACTTAATACTATATTTTTTTAAAGTTGCGTCAGGGGCAGCAACAATAAAACATATTTCGCAATTATCTTTTTCATGTGTTTGATGACATGCACAAGCCAAACTTCTGCTAGCCTGATTATAATTCGGAGCATTCTTTGTCCCTTTGCTTAAATTACTACCCATTTTTGCTTCAATTATCCCAAAAAATTTACTATCTTCATTTACAACAATCTCTCCACTAGTGCTATAATCAATTTTAAAATCCCCAAAAGCAATATCTGGATGTGTGTGAGTTTCTCTCTTGTCTTTTGTATTAGTAAAGGGACTTGAAATTAGTCCCTCTGAAGTCCAATTTTCTATTTCCCCAAAATTTATTCCATCAAGATTGATCTTTTCTTCAATAGATTGATAGACCAAAGCTCTTATCATCCAACCTTCATTATATACAACAGTCGGATTTACATACGGAATCTTATTGTTATTGTCTTCAATACTTTTAATGATATTTTCAATTAAATTTTTCATAATAGTAAATTTGTTCTATGAAGCAGAGTGTTTATAATATTATTGTCTTGGACTTTTTGTGGCATTAAGATTTAAAAAGTAGTGTTTCATTTGCTGTGTCCGCCTTCTAAGATTTATAGTTTAGTCGTTCAAATTTATAATTTGTAAAGTGCCTAGATTTAAACTAATTCTATCCCAATTTCCTTCAAGTACTCAAAAGTTGTGTCATAAAATTCAGGTTGGCGAGTAAAGTCTTCACTGTTGCCTTCAGGGACTACAATCACCATTCCTTGGCGGGCTCTAGTTAGCAGAACACGGTAGGCGTTTAGTTGATAATGTTTGCGTTCTTCTTTAATTATGTGTTGCCATTTATTGCCTTTAAATGAGTATGATTGCCAACCGTTGTTTGAGAATCGTAAATCTCCGTCCCACGTAATACAAGCCCAATCCAGTTCAAGGCCTTGAACATCAAATTCAGTAGCAACTGCCTCCAAAAAATAGGCCGATCTAACGTCATCTTTTCCGTCTAAAAACCAGTGGACTGGATCTACTGGTGACTTTACATCAATAGCTAAAGGTTTTAATCGTTCTGCTTGAGAAGAGACCACTATTCCGTATCTTTCACTCCCTCTTGCCATTTTTTTAAGCCAGGCTTTTGCCGTATTTATGTCTCTTGTAATTACAATTGGGTAATGCTCTTTTATCTCAAGATAGAGCTTTTGAGCTTCTTCGATATTAATATCCAATAGGTATTTCACAAATTGAGAAAGCCTTTCAGATCGGAATGACCTCATAGATACTGCAAGATGTAAATCTTCATTAAAATGAACATTACCAGTTGTTTCTATAGAGTTAATAGTCTCGCAAGCATTATATTCAGAATCTGTTAAATTAGGAGATATGTAAACATTCCAATCTTGATACATGTTTTTTATTGCATTTATCCATTCAGAAATCCCGGCTTCTCCTGTGTTAATCTCTTGTCCACCACCAACTAAACAAACTACGACAGCCCATTCGGAATGTCTGTCAAGACATGAAATCAAGAACTCGGGCTCGGAGTATTTAAAATCAGCTTTACCTTTTTTGTTTTTCATGAACTTGACGGTTTGTTCTTTATTCCAAGCTCTTTGCGCTTCGTCAAATATTGCTACATGATCGTAAGGTGCCTCTGGATTTACAACATATGCGTCTCGATAGTGGTGGATGTTTTGAATAAATGTTTTGACAGCTTGTTTAGCCTCTATCTTGGTAATCTTTTTACCTAATCTTTTTTCTCTAGCAATTTTATCTCTTGACAATGCTTCTTGCAGTATCGCAACTAATGGTCCATTGCCAGAAAGGTAGACACTCGAATGGCCGTCCTCTTTATCCATATGCATTGTCGCAATATTTAACCCAACTAATGTTTTACCTGCTCCTGGTACTCCTGTTACAAAACAAATGGATTTCCTTTTGAAAAGTTTAGACTGCTCAATTATTAGTGAAATAGCAGCAGTGGTTTTAGTAAGGTTTTTTGCTCCCGCATCACCTCTAGTTATTTCTTTAACTGTGTGGTTATTATATAACGATATTGCGGCCTCAATGATTGTAGGGGTCGGATAATATGCGCCTTTGGCATAATCATCGCCAAGCAATTTTCCTCTACTTTCTTGAAAGAAACTAATGGCTTCGATTAATGTATTTCTTAAGCCGTGTTTGTTAGTTTTAATTGGGTATGTAAGATTATCATTGTGATGACTGGTGTTAATGATTTCATATTCATGCTTTGCTTCTGTAGCTACTAACACTGGAACCACTAATGCATGGTGGCTCGGCTTATGAAAGTTCTTTAAATCAAGGGCGTAATCCCATACCTGCTCAATGTTATAATTGTGATAATGAGTTTCTCCAACTTTAAATTCTATCACAAAAACTACGTTATTTATTATAAGTAAAGTATCTACTCTTTTGCCCATTCTTGGGATAGAAAACTCAAAAAAGATATGTCCTTTCAATCCTTCAAGAGACCGTTTTAATATTTGGATCTCCTCTTCCCATGCCCAGTTTTGTTGTAGTGTTGAGTCAAACTGGTTGGCAATTGTGATAGTTCCAATAATTTCTTCAGTGCTTTTTTTTAAAAATTCTTCTATTGAAGAAGAGTAGTAATAGTTTAGCATGTTGATTGGATAATGTTAATCCCTAAGTGATTCTATGCTGATGAAAATTTCTATGAGCCAGAAATACTGACATTTTGTGCGGACATATGAACAATATAACTAATTCTGGAACAGACACATGTAAAAATAGCACTTATTCAAGAAAGATCAAATCTTTCTTGAATAAAAAATGAATGGTTTAGGTTACCTTATTTATTCTTCTCGAATAACATCCATACCCCATCCAGCAAAAGGCCAATGATCAATATTACTGCCAACATAACCGGTGTTTTAATGTTTTTCTAGCTGGGTATAATATAATATACCAGCTATGGGCAAAAATAATCAGGCAGAACGTCAAAACATGACGTAATGGACAAAAATTGCATACGCAACAAATAGCATTAGGGAAAAACCCCTAGGCTGGTTGAAAACTACTTATCCAGCTTTTCCCTTCTTAAAAAATCTGCATAATCGTAAATACAGAAGGCAAAGCATGTCTCATACATCTGGCGATTGCGTCTAAGCCTGGCCCTGAGTCGGTTTCTCTTAGCCCATTCATATGTCAGATTGATTACTTCTCGTTTCAGATGATAAAGCTTCATTTTTTCAAAGTCGTAATAATGTTTTTTGAATAGGGCAAAAGTGAGATCAACCATCTCCTGGCCTATGGCTTTGGAATTATTCTTGTTTCCAAACGAAAACTTGATGATATCTTCCATAGTCCGGGCAATTTTTGGGGTAATACTTTCTTCGTTGGATGTCAACAGATCGTTTGCCACAGAAACAACTGAGTCATACCAGTATTATTACTGGAAGCGCAAGGCCAGTTATCTTCCAGTAGGAGGTTCTTTTCTTCCCATCAATATCCAGGGCAGCGGTCTTTTGGGAAAAGGGAAAGGGAATAAAAACACACCTCCTGAGAACAGCATTTAGGAGTACATAGTTTTTGGCAATTAAGCGTACATAGATTTAAGCATCAATGGTACAGAGCTTTTGGTGAACGGATATCACCGTTCTGAGTGGGTGGATATAGTCCGTTTTTTACATATTATTTACCCCAAATATTATTTATTGGTACTGCTTGTAAATTATTACCTCCGAAACCACTTAACACATGCTCTCCCGTATACAGCAAAATCCCTTTTTTAAATTTATGGCCTGCCAATTGGGATAACTTCTTCAAGCCTTTAAAGTCATTTGGTTTCAAGGATGTTTTTGATTTAATTTCGATACCATAGATCATCTTTTTTTGATCTTCGATCACTAAGTCCACCTCTGCACCTTTGTGCATGCTAAAATGCATTAATTTTAACGGATCATTGAACCAACTGATCTGTTTCAGTACCTCCATGGCTACAAAATTTTCCACAAAATGTCCGGCCTGGGTTCTGTCTTGCAATAGGTCGTCGCCACTATTCTCCAGCTGACACAACAGTCCGGTATCATTTAAAAATATTTTTGGCGATTTCACAAATTGCCCTTCGGCATTAGGAGTCCATGCAGGGATTTTTACAATCATAAAAACTTGTTCCAACAATGACATATAGCGTTGAAAAGAACTGTTTTTTATTCCTGTCAACCGGGCAATATCAGACATATTGATCGTGCTTCCTACCCTCACACTCAGCAGGTTTAAGATTTTTGGCATGTATATGAGACCATCAATATTGGCCAGGTCTCGGATATCTTTTTGCAGGATAGATCCCAAATAGGCCTGCAACCATTTTGCTCTTCGGCTTTCCGAGACACGGTTTACGACTTCGGGATATCCTCCCCGTCTTATCAGTTCAATGATCTCCTCCCAACGGGTAGGAATAGATTCAAAGTTATTTTTATCGTTGATTAAGTTATCCAGAAATACACTTTTTCTTCCATTTATTTCATCAACCGAAAATGGCCAAAGGTGGTGTGTTTCGATTCTTCCGGCCAATGAATCGGCTACCTTGGGTTGTAGCATTACATTGGCAGATCCTGTGAGGATGATTCTACGATTGCGATTGTCATCAATCAGTTTCTTGAGACTTAAAAATATCTCTGGTGCGCGTTGCACTTCATCAATAATTACATTCTCGCCAATATCCAACAAGAAACCCATTGGATCTGATTGAGCAGCAGCCAATACCGACGGATCATCGAAGGTGACATAACTACCTGAAAAAATACCATCTTTCAATAACTGTTGACAAAAAGTGGATTTTCCAGTCTGTCTTGCACCTGTTATCATTACCACTGGTGTGTCTTGCTGTGCTTTCGATATCTGCGTATATATAAATCGTTTAATCATCTCTATTTTACTGCAAATATATCAATTTGTGGGTAAATATGGGCAATCTCGTGGGTAAATATGGAATTTATTTTTCGCGGAGACGTGCTAATTATAAAATACCGCCAATACTTTTAAATAGGGAACGCTGTTTAAACTTGTCAAATCTTTGAAATATTGGCTCGACCTGTTGAGT
>JAEWNB010000114.1 GCA_023392945.1 Bacteroidota bacterium | reverse complement strand
GGCCGTATTGACATTAATTGTCGATTGAGTTACGCCATTATTCCATTCATAAGTAATATTAGGTGACCCCACAGCAGTAAGGCTTGTACTCTTTCCCTGACAAATACTTAGGTTTCCATAGATATTGACTGTTGGCAAAGAATTGACCACAACATTTTGAGAAGCAGTAGAGGAACATCCCAGTGCATCAGAAACCGTAACGGAATAATTGCCGGCTACATTAGGAGAGATTGAGGAAGAGGTAGCCCCTGTTGACCATAAATAGTAAATTCCTCCGGTGGCAATAAGCGTGGCATTTTCACCTTGACATACTATATTATCTCCGCTAATGTTAACTATTGGCAATGCGACAGAAGTAGTCGTAATTGATGAAGTAGCAGTGCATCCGTATGCAGAAGTAACCGTAACAGTATAGGTTGAAGGATTGGAAACATTAATAATATTACTAGTATCTCCGGTATTCCAGAGGAAGTGTATTCCACCGGAGGCAGTAAGAGGAACAGTATCTCCAACACAAAGAGCACTGTTTCCACTGATAGCCGCAATAGGTAACTGATTGACAGTAACCGTAATATTAGAGTTGGCAGTGCAATTGTTCTCATCTGTAACAATCACTGTATAGGTAGTATTTACTATTGGGTTAACAATAATATATTGAGCATTCTGACCCGTAGTCCATGAATAATTAACTCCACCACTGGCGACAAGAGTTGTAGATTCTCCCCGACAAATGTTATTATCTCCTGTAATAATAATTTGGGGCAAGGGGTTGACAATAACTGTTGCAGAGGTTTCTGCCGAACAGCCATTGCTATTGGTGACAGTAACCGTATAATTTCCGGTAGCATTGACAGTTATATAGCTTGAGGTAACGCCTGTACTCCAGTGGTAAGTTGATCCGCCGGAAGCGGTTAAGGTAGTACTTCTGCCCTGACAAATAGAAGTATTTCCGGTAATGTTGGGATTAGGCAAAGAGTAGGTAGAAATAACGGCTGAACCACTTGCACTACAGTTATTGCTATTGGTAGCAGTTACCGAATAGGTACCGGGAGATGTCACAGCCAAGGTACTGAGAGTAGAACCATCGCTCCAATGATAGCTTGTTCCTCCGGTAGCAGTTAAGACAGTATTTGAGTTTAAACAAAAAGTTCTATTTCCGGTTATGGAAACTGTCGGCAATGAATTTACGGTTGTGGTAACAGAAGCCGTTGAAGTACATCCCGCAGCACTCGTTGTTGTTACCACATAGGTAGCGGCAGAAGAAATCGAGATAGAGGCAGTTGAAGCTCCGGTATTCCATTGATAAGTGGCGCCTCCGCTTGCAGTCAAAGTAGTAGAAGCACCTTGACAAAATGAAGTTGTCCCGGAAATGACAGCAGAAGGTAAAGGATTAACAGAAACTGTAACAGAAGCTGAAGAAGTGCATCCATCACTATTTGAAACAGTAACGGTATAATTGCCTGTCGTTGTAACTGATATTTGAGATTCTGTTGTTCCCGTCGACCAAATATAGGAATTTCCTCCGGAAGCAGTAAGTAGGGTGGTTTCTCCCTGACAAATGGAGTTGTCACCCGAGATAATGGCTGAAGGGAGTGAATTTACCTTAATGGTAACAAGGCGGGGCGTTGAACATCCTGCATCATTGGTTACATTAACTGTATAATAACTTGTCTGAGCAGGGTTAAAAGTAGCAATTGCTCCGTTTTGTCCTGAACTCCAACTATAGGAAGAGCCTCCGGAGGCTGTAACAATAGCTGTTTCTCCCAAACAAAGTACAGTATCTCCTGAAATAGATACAGTGGAATATTGATTGACCATAATATTCTGAGAGGCAGAAGCTGTACATCCGTGACTATTTGAGGCGGTAACAGTATAGGTTCCTGAATTATTAACAGAAATTGTGGCATTGGTCTGACCATTGTTCCAACTGTATGATGATCCTCCTCCTGCAGTCAGGATAGTAGATTGCCCCTGACAGATTGAAGTTAGCCCTGAAATGAAAGGAGATGGCAACGGATTGACAACAATATTGCGTGATGCTGTGGCAGAACATCCGTTAGCATTAAATACAGTAACAAAATATGTATTGGGAACATTGACGGTCAGAGTAGAATCAACAGAACCTGTTGACCAATGATAACTTGTTCCGCCTCTTGCGGTTAATATGGCAGATTGGCCCTGACAAATAGAGTTTTCTCCAAAAATAGAAACTGAAGGTAATGAATTAACGACTACATGAACCAGTCTTGAGGCAGAACAGCCTTCACTATTGGTAACCACAACTGTATAGGCAGTTGACTGTGTTGGGGACAAAGTAGCAATAGGACTCATATCACCCGAACTCCAACTATAGTTAATTCCTCCGCTTGCAGTAAGCACTGCCGTTTCTCCCAGACAGATAACAGTATCGCCGGTGATTGAAGCCACCGGAAGTGGATTCACTGTTACATTCTGTGAAGCTGTAGCAGAACAACCATGACTACTTGTTGCAGTAACAGTATAAATACCTTGTGTATTCAGAGAAATAGTAGAATTCGTCTGACCGTTACTCCAAAGATAGGATGCTCCCCCATTGACAGTTAAGTTAGTTGAATTACCTTGACATATGGTGGTTATTCCTGAAATAACCGGTGTTGGCAAAGGATTTACAATTACCGTTTTAGATGCAGTAGCCGAACAACCGTTGATATCATGTGCCGTAACGGAATAGCTATTTTGTAAAGTTACCGGTATTGAATTTGTGGTAGCACCTGTTGACCATAAATAGGAAACTCCACCGGAAGCAATAAGCGTATCGGTTTCAGATTGACAAATTGATGATAAACCACTAATAGTAATAACAGGAACAGCATAAATGGAGACTGTTGACGATGCAGTTGCAGTGCATTGATTGCTGTTGGTTGCTGTGACTATATAATTGGTCTCAACAGAAGGAGATACTTCAATGGAAGAGTCAACTTGTGAATTTGACCAAATAAAGGCAGTAAGCACATCAAGGGTATCACTAACAACAAGTTGGGCAGTTCCACCCGGACAAATTGATTGAGAGGGTGTAATTTCTAATTCCGGAATTGATTTTACTATTAGGGTAAGCGTATCAGAACTATAGCAATTATTGCTATTATAAGCAGTCACATAGTAAATTCCGGCACTGTTTACAGCAATGGTTTCAGTAGTATCTCCCGTGCTCCATAGATAATAAGCAGCTCCGCTGACTGAAAAATGGGCACTATCTGAAGAGCAAATCTCATTATTGCCGGAAATTGCTGACTGCGGAATATCTGAAACTATTACTTCTTTTGAAGCAGAAGCAGTACAGCCAAAACTATTGGTAGTAACTACAAAATAGAGACCGGAACTGTCAACACGGATGGTAGCAGTGGTATCTCCCGTATTCCATAAATAGCTAACATCAATACCTGCAGCGGCAGTCAAGTAGGTACTATCGCCGGTGCAAATGTCCGTTTCTCCGCTGATAACAGGAATATTCCAGGGATTAACAGCAAGATGCAACGCAACAATACTATCACAATGGTTAACTGACGAAAAAACGATGTTGTAATCTCCTGCCTGTTCCAAAATGGAATCTCCATAATGATAGGGCAATTCTCCCTCACAAATTGTCACACTATCTAAATGAAGATATTCTGAGTAGCTGATAACATTTAAGGAAATCAAACTGTCGCACCCACTCACAGAACTAAAGCTAATATCAAAATCACCAACCATAGAAATGGTAGAGTCTCCATAGTTAAACGGGAAAAGACTTTCACATAATGATAAAGTATCATAGTGATGATATAACGGATAAACTGTCAGATTAAGAGTTATGATACTGTCACAAAGATTAATACTTTGATAATCCAAAGTATATTGCCCTGCCGAAGCGAGCAGCGTATCATTATACAAATAGGGAAGTTCATTTTCACAAATGGCAATGTTCACGGTATCCGCATAGACAGGATTTCCGGATAAAACAAGTATTTCCACACTGTCACATTGATTTACAGACAAATAATTCAATTGATAAGTACCAAAATCAGCCAAAAGAGTATCCCTATATAAATAGGGTAATAGGTTTTCACAAATGGCTAAATTAACAGTGTCGATATAAGAATCATGAATTGTTAAATCAAGATGAACAAGACTGTCACATTCTCCGTCACGTTGATAATAGAGCATAAACTCCGTACTTTCAGTAAAAGTAGAATCAGCAGGAGCCCAGTAGAAGGTATCACAAGCTGTTTCAATATAGCTAACCGGTTGGTCAAAAAGCGTTATCGTAGTTTTATCTTCAGAAAGGTATAGTAAATAATTATTGACATTATCCTGTAAAGTAAAGTTGGCAACATCCGCAACGGTCAATGATGGATACGTAATACTCCCTTTTACAAGGGGAATACAAACACCATAGTTTTCAGGAACCATGACATTAACATTGGGGGTGCTTAAAGCAGCATCCAGTACTATTGACTTTCCACTCAGGAGATAAATAACATTATCATAGACAACGGCATAGCCACTCATGGAAAACTTAGAACTTCTCACAAAAATTCCATTTCCAACAGTTCCGAAATTAGAAGTCACTGTACCTCCCATCATCTTAAATTGAGCAGTATCCGAAACATAAACACCACCGCCATTACCAGCGGAATTATAAGTAATGGACCCATTGTACATTATCAATATTCCATTATTATAGATTCCTCCACCGTTGGAAGTGGTTTGGTTGCTAATGACAGATCCTCCGTACATATTAATGGTTCCACCAGTATTTGTAATTCCTCCTCCATAACCTGAAGTTGAAGCATTGGAAGTGATATTTCCCCCATACAGATTAAAAACAGCAGTAGTACCCGAATTTAAGACCCCACCATACTTACCTGAAAAATTCTGAATATTAACATCAGAATACATATTGATAGTACCGTAGTTACTGAAGAGATTATTTCCCCCATATACATTCTGATTCTTTCTGCCGTCAAGAAAAAGTAATGTTGTACTCATCCCCTGCCCTAGATTAAGAGTAACACCACTGCCAACTACAAACATTTCAGAAAAGACAACACTTCTGCTGATAGTTCTCGCAACACCATCACTAATGATAGTATAGGTACCTGAAGTAATGTTCACCGGTGCAGAGAGTAAGATATCATTAACAATCCGGATATAATGAGTCCCCGAATTGGTATCGATATAGGAATCCGCATTAACTGAACCTCCTAATGCCACCACAAAAGTAGAATCATTGGTAACAACTCCTCCGGGAGCAGTTGCAGCTCTCGAAATATTGACATTTATCAATAATAAAATAGCTGACAAGCATAACGCCGTCTTACTAAAATTTGATAACAAGTAACTTATTTTCATCATTTTAAATATAAAAATGTAATAAAATCAAAATATTATTAACAGATGCAAATTTACAAGATTTTTTGAATTAGCTTGATAAATCCTGAATATTCCGCTTTTCAGCAAAATAATATTAATTTGAAGTTCTTCTATAGGACATCACTGCAGCAGTATCAAGGATAACAGCCATGACAGAGAGGGCAATGAACTGGGTTTTGACATCAGCCAATACCCCACCCTTCAGTACCAATATTTTGATTACATCCATATAAAATGCCAAGGGATTAAAATAATTAATTTTGACTGCCCAATCGGGCATTCCCTCGACAGGAGTAAAAATTCCACCTAAGAGAACAAAAACAATAAAGAGGAAAAAGACAATAAACATAGCCTGAAGTTGATTTTCGGCCATGCTCGAAATAAAAAATCCCAATCCCAGCATCACGAACAGGTAGATAGCCGTAATTGCCAATATGACGGGGATACTTCCCTGAACCGTAATTCCAAAAATCAGTTTCATCAGAATAACTCCAATGACAAACTCTGCCATCCCCAATATCCAGAAAGGAATCATCTTACCTACAATAAATTGCCATTTTTTTATAGGAGTTACGTTTATCTGTTCAATAGTGCCAATCTCCTTCTCCCTAACAATGTTCAGTGCTGTCATATAGGCCCCGACAAGGGTAACCAAAATAACCAGAATTCCGGGAACAATAAGATTCTTATAGTTCATCTGTTCATTAAACCAATAAATATTGGTAGCATATATCTGAGCATACTCGCGGGTAGTGATATTATTTTCGCTCATCATATCCTGCAAGTATTCCCCTAAAATATTCTGCACATAGCCGGTTCCGATGCCCGCTTTGACAGTATTGATGGCATTGGCAGTTATTGCAATGGTAGTATGTTCGCGGTTATAGATATTCTTTTCAAAATCAGAAGGAAATTCAATAATAAAATCGATTTTATCACGCAGCATCATTTCTTCCGCCATTGCCTTAGAAGCAATAGTTCCATGGTTAATAAAATAGCCGGTGGAAGAGAAATTATTCATGATATTCTGAGTGGTTGCCGAGCGATCATGATCAATAAAAGCAATGTTAAGCACCTTAATTTCATAATCAGCAGTAAAAGGGAAAAGTAAAAACTGTACCATAGGAGCTACTATCAGAATTCCCAACATCAAAGGATTACGGAAAACCTGCAGAAACTCCTTCCTGATAAGCATCAAAATTACCCTCATTTTTTCCTCCTTTTCCTTTTATCAATTTGCACAAGGCTGATCGTAATTAAAATGACCGCCATAACAAACAGAATCACAATATAGGGCCAAATTTCCCTAAATCCGGATCCTTTAATCATCACATCTTTCAGTAAGATAACAAACCATTTAGCCGGAAAGACATCCGCTAATATCTGAAAGACATAGGGCATATTATCCAACGGAAAAAGAAATCCGGAAAGCAAAACTGTGGGGAGAAACAATCCCATCATAGTCACCATCATCGCTTCGAGCTGACTTTTTACCAAAGCCGAAATCATCAATCCGAAAGAGGCTGAGGCAAACATAAAGATAATACAAACAAAAAGTAATAAGCCGATATTGCCTTCTATCGGCATTTTAAAGACAAAAACACTGATGACTATAATAAATATGGTAGAAATGAATGATAACAACATATAAGGAATCACCTTGCCGACTACCACATATATTTTTTTAACCGGTGTAATGAGCAACATTCTCATGGTCCCGGTTTCCATCTCACGCGAAATGGTGATGGAAGACATCAGGGCAGTAATGATGATCATAATGAGCGTAATAATCCCCGGGACAAACATATAGACACTGCTCGACTCCGGATTGTATTGCATTTTGGTAGTAATTTCAAAAGGCAACGCCCGCGTTGAGCTCTGATTGTAATCCATGGCAAAATCGCTGATGACCGAACGGAGATAATTGTTTAGGATGGAGGCTACATTCAGGTCTGATACATCACTGATAATCTGCAAAGTAACGAACTTCTCCTTTTCCAATAATTGCTCAAAATTGGATGGAATAATGATCGCCATCTTCACATTTTTATTTTTAAAATCACGGTCAATTTCACTTTCCGTTTCCGGAAAAGAGACAACTTGAAAATAACCGGAAGCAATAATTTTCTCAACCAATTCCTTCGAATAACTATCTTTTGAAAGGTCATAAACGGAAATTCGGGCATTACGGATTTCAGTACTGATGGTAAAGCCGAGTAACAACACAAGGGCAATGGGCATTGCCAATACAAGCAAAAGAGTTATCTTATCCCGCAAAATGTGGATAAATTCTTTCTTCAGTATCATCAAAAACTCTCTCATTGTACTAATAATTAACGCTGTACAAATTTTACAAAAACCTCATCTATAGATTCAACGCCCATCCGATGCTTTAACTCATCAGGAGTGCCAATCAGTTTAAGCTGTCCGTTTGACATAATGGAAATTCTGCTGCAATATTCGGCTTCATCCATATAGTGAGTGGTCACAAAGATGGTAATGCCGGTAGAGGCAGTTTCATAAATCAAATTCCAGAATTCACGCCTCACGATAGGGTCAACTCCGCTTGTGGGCTCATCTAAAAAGACAATTTGCGGACGATGCAGAATTGCCGTGGCAAATGCCACCCGCTGTTTCCACCCGAGTGGGATCGAATCAACCAAACTATTGGCTATATTATCGATTTTTAATTCTTTCAGGCTTGCATAAATCCGATCTTTCAGCTCTTTCCGCGGAATGCCGTATATGGTGCCGAAAAGTTGCATGTTTTCAAATATACTTAAATCGTTATAAAGTGAAAACTTTTGACTCATATAACCGATATTCTTCCTTATCTGCTTGGACTGTGTATGCATATCGTAGCCGGCAATGATGGCATTTCCGGAAGTGGGAAGCAACAACCCGCACATCATCTTCATGGCGGTGGTCTTGCCTGCTCCGTTGGCACCTAAAAACCCAAAGATCTCACCCTTCTTTACCTTGAAATTGATATGATCAACTGCCGTAAAGTCGCCGAATTTTTTAGTAAGATTTTCTACGTTTATGGAATACATTATTTCATTTTCATTAATTCGATAAAACAGTCCTCGATAGTCGGAGTAATCCTCATAATCTCGCCGTGTACCTGCCCCTTTTCAAGCAAAAATTGATCAAATTCAGAAATAGTCTTATCATCATCGTCATAAAAAATGACATGAAGCTGTTCTCCGAATGGATAATAGTGGCATTTAAGCGGACAGTTTGCCATTGTTTTCAGCAAATCAAAAATATTTTCAGAGGTAAAAGTATAGAGATGTCCTTTAAAATCCTGAATTACCTGATAGGGAGTGTCAATTTTGATGATAGAGCCTTCCTGAATGAGGGCAATTCTGTCGCAACGGGTGGCTTCATCCATATAGGGAGTCGAGACTATAACAGTAACATCCTGTTGTTGAATAGTTTTAAGGATATCCCAAAATTCTTTACGCGAATAGGGGTCAACACCGGTTGTGGGTTCATCTAAAAAAAGCACTCTCGGCTTATGAATTAAAGCACAGCAAAGTGCCAGCTTCTGTTTCATACCACCCGACAACTTCCCGGCTCTACGATTCTTAAAGGGCTGCAACTGTTTCCAGATGGGCCGTATCATAGGCATGTTGTCTTTGATTCTGCTTTTATACATAGTAGCAAAAAAAATCAAATTCTCCTCAACGGTCAGGTCAGGGTAAAGCGAAAATGTCCCCGGCAAATAACCGATACTGTGTCTGACAGCTAAATAGTCTTTTTCAACATCCAGATTAAGCAGTGTCATTTTGCCGGTATCCGGAAAAAGCAACGTAGTAAGGATATTGAAAAGAGTCGATTTCCCTGCACCGTCGGGGCCCACAAGTCCAAAAATCTCACCATAATCAACAGTGAAATTGATATCTTTCAAAGCAATAACTTTACCCTGAAAGCTTTTGGTCAGATTTTCAACAGTAAGCGCCGGCATAAGATTTATTTAAAGATGACATCTCCGGGCATTCCGATTTTGGCACTACCATCATTTTTAAAAGCAACCTTCACGGCATAGACCAAATTTACACGCTCATCCTTGGTCTGAATCATCTTGGGTGTAAACTCCGCTTTGGGAGAAATCCAACTTATTTTACCATTAAAAATCTTAGGGGCATCCTTGTGCACATCCATTCTAATTTCAGTTGCCTGTCCCAACTTGATAGAAGAGAGCATATCCTCCGTAATATAAACCTTGATAAACATATTGGTCAGGTCGGCAATCTTAAAGAGTGGTTTGCCCTGAAAAGCAAGTTCATTGGGCTCGATATACTTTTTCAATACGGTTCCCGTAATCGGAGCTTTAATATGACATTTGGCATAAGCATCTTCCAACTGTAAGCGTTGAAATCTCATAGCCTCAATTTCTTCAATAATCGACTGTGACTGCGTGCTTAAATTGGCTTTTGTTGCGGCAATTTGGCTATTGGTAATATTAATTTCCGCAACTATATCATCCAATTGTTTCGTTGAAGCGGCATTGGCCTGTACCAGATTGGCAACCCGCAATCTCTCCTTTTCAAGCGTTTCCAGCTTATCCTGAAGTGCACGAATCTGAAGCGGCATATTGGGAATTTTAGCCTGTGCAGCCTTGATAGAAGATTCAAGCTGCTTGATTTGAAAATATAGTTGCAACGTATCTAAACAACCCAACTCTTCCCCCTTTTGATAAGTTTTTCCCTCTTCAACATCAAAACTGAGCAATTTGCCATTATTTTCCGAAGAGACAATTATTTCGGTAGCTTCAAAAACTCCGTAAGCATCCGCATCTCCATTTCCGTTATGACAAGAAAAAAAAGTCGCACCAAGCGCAACAAAAAATAATAAAAAATAAAAGTTTTTCATAGATTTTGAAAATTTGTCAACACTTTCCGTTGATATTCCCCTATTGGATTCTGCAATAAAATCAGGTAAGTTATTCTTCATTAGCCTTTTTTAAATGTTAAAAAGAAATATCATAATTTATTCAATTGCTGGCAAATATAAAAAAAAATAACATTTTTCAAAATCCCCATGGAATAAAATATTTTAACAACCTTTTCATTAAATCATTAACGCAAACCGACAAATTTGTAGAGACGCAAGATCTTGCGTCTCTACGTTTACAAAATTCCTCGTCCTTGCTGAGGAAGAGGTGGACTCTGACAACAAACACATATTGCAAATTAGCCATTTCCTAACCTTTGTCGGAGGACGGGGTAGGTCGTGAGCCAAGGTTTACAACCTAAATTGTTTTTTGATTGTTCGTTTGTAGAGACGCGATTAATCGCGTCTCTACGGTTCCTCAATTTCCCTTCCTCGCTGAGGAGGTGTTCCTAAAAACATTCAACCATTTATTCCCCGAGAACACCATTTTTCCCTCTTTTCAATTTAGAAGCTTCGTTTTTAAATTTAGAAGCTTCGTTTTATAAATTTCCAAGCTTCATTTTATAAATTTCCAAGCTTCGTTTTACAAATTTAGAAGCTTCGTTTTTAAATTTCCAAGCTTCGTTTTTATCCACCGCCAATTTTCCTCCCAAACCCCCTCCCCTTCGACCTTAAAAAGGAGGAAAGCGAGCTGCATTTTTTACAGGATTTATTTTTGAAAATATAAGTACAAATAAGAATTCTTATACAAAAAAATAATTCTTACTTTTGTGGACTTTTGTGAAAGAAAAAAAGCATTATATAAAAAAAGTAAATAATGTAACTAAAAACCTCGGTTAGCCCACTAATAGTGGAAGATAACCGCAATAAAAAGGAAAAAGGATGACGGTTAGAAATAATTTAGGCTTTATGTAAAACAGGACACTAACGTAACTGCAAGCAAACTTGAAAATTATTAAATTGTAAAAAATGAAAGCAATTATTTGTACTAAATACGGAGAACCCGAAGTTCTTCAGCTTAAAGAAGTGGAAAAACCTATTCCCAAAGATAACGAAGTCCTTGTTAAGGTTTATGCTACGTCACCAACCATCTCAGATTGTTATGTTCGGAGTGGCAAGGTAAGTTTTTGGCTGTGGATTCCCATGCGCCTATATGTTGGATTTCTTCGACCGAAGAATCCTGTTTTGGGTTTTGATTTAGCAGGAGAAATAGAGGACTTAGGCAAAGATGTGAAAAAATTTAAGAAAGGTGACCAGATTTTTGCATTTTCTGGAAAAAGTTTTGGTGCTTATGCCGAATACAATTGTTTACCTGAAAATGGGCTGCGTTTCCCGAAAGATTGTATAATGTCGATAAAACCGTCCAACATGACATATGAGGAAGCCGCAGCTGTTCCCAGTAGGGGGCTTTTAGCATTGCATTTTATAAAACAAGGAACTATCCAGAATGGACAAAAGGTACTTATAATAGGAGCATCCGGAGGCATAGGAACATTTGCAATACAGTTAGCCAAATATTTTGGAGCAGAAGTAACAGGCGTATGTAGTTCAACAAATTTAGATATGGTGAAAGCTTTAGGTGCGGATAAGGTTATCGATTACACAAAAGAAGAATATCCTAAAAAGGGAGAGCTATATGATTTTATCTTTGATGCTACCCCATTTCAAAAAGGTAATAGAAAAAACTTGAAATTACTGTGTACGAAAGCACTTACCCCGAACGGACATTATATATCTGTTGATAACGGTACACCAAAGTCAAGTATTGAAGATTTAAATTTACTCAAAGATATCATTGAAGACAGAAAAATAAAGTCGGTTATTGGTAAAGTTTTTTCATTAGAGCAGTTGCCAGAAGCTCATAGATATATCGAACAAGGACATAAAAAAGGAAATGTAGTGGTAAAAATAAATTAATAAATAACGAACGCACAACATCGTATATAACACATTTGGCAATCAGTGCTTTATAGAGTATTTCATCTCGTATAATAAGCACTTGTAAGTTGACAGGTAAGTACTACGAAATGCCAAACGTTTCATACACGCGACTGTTGGCAACAAGTGTATAAACTACCGTGTTAAAAAATAAAACTTAAACAGAAATGACAGAAAACTTACAGAATATTTTTTCTCAATTTATAGAGAAATACATTGACATTTTAGAAGAAAACGGGGACCCAAACGAAGCTTATAAATATTTAGCAATAAACACGTTTCAGAAAAATTGGGATTTAGAGGCAAAAGACTTTTATCAAATGTTTCGTACTTCTTTCAACAAGGTATCAAATCTTCTTTTCCAAAACTCTCGGGGATTTATAGAAAAATCGATTCAAATTTTTCCCGAAGAAACAAGATCAATGTTCCGCAATTTGTATAACGAATCGTTGGAAGTTTCACAAAGAATCAAAAATTTTCAAGCAGAATCAGAAAAATTATTACCAAAAGTCAGACAAGCATTAAACCGAACCAATATCGAACATCAACAAGACGAACGGACCATTTCAGTTTATTTAGCTTTCCGATTTCCCGATAAATATACACTATACAAAGCAGATTATTATAATAACTTCTGTAAAAAACTGAATATCAAATCTAAAAAGCCTGGAGAGCGTTTTTTGCATTTGCAAGAATTGGCTGACCAAATCGTTGAAAATGGTTTGTTAGACAATGAAGATCTTATTAATACTTATCGAAAGTTTTATTCAAAACCAGATTGGGAAGATAAATATCTGATGATTCAGAATGTATTGTATGTCGTTTACAAAGATTTAATAGATTTAAAAGATTTCAATTTATTGGAATTACTGAAAAAATTTAATAAAAAAGAATTAGAAGAATATTACGAATTTTTAGATGAAATCATTGATAAATTTAGTTTACAAAAGAATGACCAAAGATTAGTATATAATTTCACAGATAAAAATCTTGCATTTACTATTGGACAACGATATATTTTGTCCCTCAAACAAGCGAAAAATACAGATTATAAATTCGGGGTAATTTCCGAAGTCCCAATTTGTGAAGATTTCACAAATTTTGAAGGAAAGCCGGAAGCATACTTTAATTATATAAAAAGTTTCAATCAGATAAAGTCAAATTCTAAATCTGTTTTAAATGCTATTGAAAAAGAACTGAAACGTTCGCAAATTTCAAGTTTTTCCAAATTCAATAAAAAAGAACTGGGAAGAATGGCTTTTGATGTAGATTTCAGAAATGAAATTTTGAGCCAATTAGAATATCAATTTACACCTGAAAAACAAATGAAAAATACAAATTCCGATATAAAGATGCCATTAAATCAAATTTTGTTTGGTGCTCCGGGAACAGGAAAAACGTACACACTAAGAAATGAATATTTTCCTAATTACACAATTTCTGAAAAAAGCATAAGCCCTGAATCCTATTTTGAAGAAATTGTAAGTGGCTTAACTTGGTGGCAAGCCATTGCTTTGGCTCTTTTAGAAATAGGAACAAGTAAAGTCAATGATATTTTAGAAAACAGATGGGTTTCCAAAAAAGCAATACTATCAGAGTCAAAAAATATACGGGCAACGATTTGGGGAACTTTGCAATTTCACACCATTATTGAATCAAAAACAGTAAATTATACACAAAGACAGACACCATATATTTTTAACAAAACAATAGATAAAAAATGGGAATTACTTGAATCCGAACTCAAAGAGCAAGCTCCTGAAGTTTACGATATTCTTGATTCCGTTAATAACTTCAAACCGAATCCCGACAAAGAAATTAAACATTACGTATTTACAACTTTCCACCAATCATTTTCTTACGAAGATTTTATCGAGGGTATAAAACCTGTTATGGAAGAGGGTAAAGAAACTATTTCTTATCAAATTGAAAACGGAATCTTTAAGGATTTATGCTTGAAAGCTCAAAATGACCCTAAAAATCGCTATGCAATTTTTATTGATGAAATTAATAGGGGAAATGTTTCAGCAATTTTCGGTGAATTAATTACATTGATCGAACCCGACAAACGTGTAGGTGCTAGTAACGAATTAAAAGCTAAACTTCCTTATTCAAAAAGAGAATTTGGAGTACCAAAAAATGTGGACATCATCGGAACAATGAACACTGCAGACCGAAGTGTGGAAGCCTTAGACACCGCTTTGAGAAGGCGTTTTTCATTTATAGAAATGCAACCTAATCCCGAAATTTTATCAGATTCGGAATATCAGGACGTGGATTTGAAACGATTGTTGGGAACCATCAATCAACGGATTGAAGTGTTAGTAGACAGAGACCACCAAATTGGGCATTCTTACTTTATCGGAATCCAAAACTTAGAAGATTTAAAACAAACATTTAAAGACAAGATCATTCCACTCTTGGAAGAATATTTTTACGGAGATTTCGGGAAAATCGGGTTGGTCTTAGGAGGAAGTTTTATTTATCAAGAAGAAAATAGGGCAAAATTTCCAACAAATTTCAAGTATGATAATGACTTTTTAGAAGACAAAAAGGTATATCGTTTTACAGCGTTTGAGAATTGGGATGAAAGCACTTTTATTGCCGTTTACGAAGATTAACAGATGAATAATAAAAAATTCATACAAGTTTTCGAGCATCAGAAACTGCGATACGATGATTCTGGATTATTCCGGAAACAACACTTTGATGCTATGGTAAAATTCAATGAACTACATCAAAATAAGTACTTTACTATTATCCATAAAGGCATCCAATTCGGAAGTTATGTTGGAGTGATTCGAATCGATGGCTTAACCATTGAAATCCTTCCGAAAGCGGACAACAATGAAAATTCAGACAAAAATTTATGGCAAAATGTATTGCTGAATATGTTGAAAGTCTGCAAATACATTCAAGTGGATTCTATTTCGGAAACTCAACTCAAAAAACGTTACCATTCGATTTTAGATGTTTATTTTGAATTGTATCTCAACGAAATCGAACGACTTGTAAAAAAAGGATTGATAAATAAATATCGAAAAAATCAATCGAATCAAAATGCCCTAAAAGGAAGGCTACTTTTTGCCCAAAACATACAACAAAACTTGGTGCATAAAGAGTGTTTTTATTGTGAACATCAGGTTTACGACAAAAACCATTTATTACATCAAATTCTTTATAAAGGTTTGCTGATTCTGAAAACTTTTGTAACAGATTCTTTAAAAGACAAATTAAATCGTTTGCTTTTTGAATTTCAGGATTTGGAGAACCTGAATATTCAGGAGAAACATTTTGATAAAATCGTCCTTGACCATAAAAATCAGGATTATCAGAAAGCCATTGATATTGCCAAAATCATCATTCTGAATTATTCTCCCAGTTTGAATCACGGAGATGAAAACTTGATTACACTTTTGTTTGATATGAATGCTCTGTGGGAGGAATATATTTTCCGTATTCTTCAAAAACACAAAACAAAAGAGATGGAAGTTTCTTTCCAAAATTCAGACAAATTTTGGGAAAACAAACGCATTCGTCCTGATATTGTTTTAAAAACCAAAGACGAAACATTCGTAATCGACACAAAATGGAAAATCATTGAAGCCAATAATCCTTCAGACGATGATTTAAAGCAAATGTTCGTTTACAATTTGCATTGGAAAGCAGAGAAAACATTATTGCTTTATCCGAGGACCAATCAAGTTGATAGCGACTTCGGAACATTTCATTACAACAATTTAGGTAAAAAATGCAAACTCGGATTTGTAGACATCACAAACGAATTAACAATTAAGAATAGTAGCATTGTGGCAAATAAAATTTTTCAGAAACTCTGAAAATAACGTCAGCCTATAACAATGGCTTTGTAAAATAACAAGGACCCCGCTTCGATTAAAAATTTGTAGAGGCTGTCTCAAAAACCAATAGAACTAAAATTGTATTTTTCTTGTTTTCAAGTATTATTAGCCCATGATGTTTGGAAAAGAGTTTTCTTTCTTGTAAGATTTGTCAAAAATTACCAATAATTGGGAAAATGCCTTAAAATTGATGGAAAATAGAATAAAAAGCGAGTTATATTGTGCCTATTTAAGACACTTTATTAATATTGTGGGCTATTGCAAGTAACCCAAATTCAATATCAACTTTATTTAATTTCCTGAGAGTAAATCTTCTAATGCCTTTATTATGTTTTATCATTCCAAAAACAGGTTCAACATCTATAGGGCGTTGCTTTAAATGAGATATTCCCTTTTCACTTAGCAAATAACTTAGAACCCATTTTTTTAGCTTTCTAAGTTTATGGCTTATTTCTATGATTCGATTGTCTTGACTCT
>JAEWNB010000082.1 GCA_023392945.1 Bacteroidota bacterium | reverse complement strand
ATTCTCGGACTTAATCGAAGGGGCGTGATTGTTAATTTGATTTGTGGTCCGCCCCTTAATAAGTCGGACGATGAAAAATTTGTCAAATCATTTCTAAAAGCAGAAGGAATCCATCTTATCAGCGGCGGAACTACTGCCAAGATTGTAGCAAAAGTGGCCAAAAAGAAATTAGAAGTCAATGATTCAGAAAGTCCCATAACACCGCCATCTTACCATATTGACGGGTTTGAGATGGTAACTGAAGGGGTTGTTACTCTTAATCAGGTTTACAATCTCCTTGATGAAGATAATTCGACATTAAACACCGACAACACAGTCGGAGAATTTATCTGGTATCTAAGAATGGCCGACAGAATCAATATTTGGGAAGGTAAAGCCCCCAATTCTGGACACGATGTCATAGAATTTCGTCAACAAGGTTTATTAGACAGAACTAAAATAATTCATTTAATTACTGAAAATCTCAGAAAACAGGGCAAGCTCATAGTACACAATACCTTGTAATAAGATTTATCGCTGTCTATCAATATTTTTCTCACAATACATTTCTATTTTAGAAAAAATATATTTCAATAGTTTTCACCACCAATTTAAAAATTGATGTACATTTGCATTCCTAATATAAGAGAATCAAATTTCTTTGAACTAACAAGCAGTGAATACCTTTGGAACTATTTTCAGGTTAACCGATTTTGGAGAGACAGACGGCAAAGTCATTGGCGGAGTTATTGACGGTTTTCCTGCGGGCATTCATATTGATTACGATTTCATTCAAAGCGAGTTAAATAGACGTATTCCATCAGACGAACCTAATTCCACCAAGCGGAAAGAAGAAGACAGAGTAGAATTTCTGTCGGGCATTCGGGAGGGGCAAACAACCGGAGCTCCGATAGCATTTATAATTCCAAATCAGGATGTTAAAGCAAACCCCGACAATCTTTCCATCCTAAAGCCCTCACATTCATCTTATACTTACAAAATAAAATACGGAGCCAAAGACAACAGTTATTGCGGCCGTGCTTCTGCCCGCCAGAGTGCCTGTCGTGTGGTAGGGGGAGCTCTTGCCAAAATAATTCTCCGAAAATATAACATCACCATTGAAAGCAAGGTAATTGAGACAGGAAAGGCTGTTACTCATGGGGATACTTTTGGCACTATTGTGGGATGTACCATACACAATCTGCCCGCAGGGTTAGGAGAGCCTCTCTACGACAAGTTTGATGCTCGGTTGGCCTATGCCATGCTCTCTATTAACGCTGCCAAAGGATTTGAGATTGGGAAAGGCTTTGAAGCAGCAAGGATGTGCGGCTCGCAGTACAATGACATTCAAAACAGCGACTTCACCTTCAGGAGCAATCACGACGGAGGGATTCAAGCAGGCATCACCAATGGCCAGGATATAAATTTCAGTGTAGCTTTCAAGCCCATTCCTACTTTACAATTGGAGCAGGAGACCATAGATTTTGAGGGCAATCCGGCAATCTATAGAGGCAATAATCGCAATGATCTTTGCGTTGTACCGAGGGTATTGCCTATTATAGAAGCTATGGCTGCCTTAGTAACAGTAGATTTTTTGCTTATTTCTAAAACTCAGTGTTTATGAAATCCAGAATACTATTATTCCTTATTTCTTTGACCATTCCTATATTTCTTGGTGCACAGGAAGAAGATCCCGGAGAGGCAGATCCTTGCAAACAGGAGATGGAAAAAAGTGTGGAAAAAGATTTCAAAAAGGCGCGTGAATTACAGGTTAAAGGAAATAAAAGTGAGGCTTACGAGATCTATAATGAAATACTTGATCAGTATCCTGATAATTTGGAGGTAAATTACTATTATGCATTGGGATATTATTTACCGATACAATTAAACGGCTACATCATCAAGAATAAAAAAGAGGCGGAATTAGCTTTAGCTGCCTTTAACCGCATATATACAGTATGTCCCTACTACAAAATAAAATGCAATCTATACGGGGCAATGGTTGCCTATCTGCTTGAAGATTTTGAAAATGCCCTGAAATTTGCCAAAGTATTGATTGACAATCCCGATATGGTCAAAGATTTGGCAGATATTGATAAGGCAGAGCTCATCATCAAGAATGCCAAGTTTTATGACAAAATATTGAACCATCCCGTGCCTTTCAATCCGACAGCAGTTGAAGGGATTTCCACTCAATATGACGAATATTTGGCCACCCAGTCACCTGACGGAACTCAATTTTATTTTACCAGGAGGATGCCGGTTGACAATCCCGCCAATTACTTTTCGAATGCTAAAGAGGATCGGGAGTTTTTCAGCATGAGTGAAAAGGGAAAATCGGGCACTTTCGGAGTAGGAAGTCCCCTACCCACTCCTTTTAATCAGAGCACTAATGAGGGCAGCCCGACCATCAATCTTGCTAATGATTTCATTGTATTTGCAAAAGTACTCGAAGGAAAAATTTGCAATGCTTCTTACCCCAATTATGATCTCTACTATTCGGAATATAACGGTGAATATTGGAGTGATCCGCAAAGTTTGGGAGCAAATGTAAACCGCTCGGACTCCTGGGAGTCGCAGCCTTCGTTAAGTTCTGACGGCAGATTGTTATTCTTTGCCAGTGATCGTCCCGGGGGCTACGGCGGTTCTGACATTTGGTACACCGAGCGTGCCAGTGACGGCACCTGGAGAAAGGCTGTCAACCTTGGACCTACCATCAACACCGACACCAACGAACGCTCTCCGTTTTTGCATACCGACAGCAAGACGCTCTATTTTTCCTCTTCAGGACACAAAGGATTGGGAGGAATGGATGTATTTTATTCCAAACTGAATGACAAAAAAATCTGGCAAACACCTGTCAACATAGGCTATCCCATCAATTCTGAAAATGATGAAGTGGACTTTTTCGTAAGTTTAAATGGAGAAACTGCCTACTTTTCATCCAATAATATTGACAATAAGGATTGGAACATATATCAGTTTCCGTTATATGAAGAGGCAAGACCTAAAAACATGATTATTGTCAAGGGAGAAGTAAAATCAGATGATGGAGACATTACAGAAGCGGTAGTAGAAATCAGAGACACTGCCAGCAATGTTATAGCTACAAGCAAAGTAAATGAGATCACCGGAAAATATGCCATTGCCACCGAATTTGACAAAGAGAAACCGCAGGATATCATTGTAAACATTAAAAAGAAAGGTCATTCTTATGACACTAAACTTATTAATCCTGAAAAAATAGTAGAAAATATAGTCACCAGCGATGCAGAAGTTAAGAAAGTAGAAGTGGGTAAGACTTATGATCTGCACGACATCTATTTCGGAACCAATTTATATTCTCTCACCGAACAATCCAAACATATCATCAATTTATTTGTCGAATTTCTCAATGAGAATCCCACGATAAAAGTAGAGATACAAGGGCACACCGATAATGTAGGTGATGATGCCGACAATCAATTACTATCAGAGCGCAGGGCACAATCGGTATATGAATATGCCCTCAGCCGGCAGGTTGATGCCAGCAGAATTCGTTACAAAGGGTACGGAGAGAGCTCTCCCATTGCCACCAACAATACTCCCGAAGGAAGAGCAAAGAACAGGAGAACCATTTTCCTGATTTACGAAGAATAAAAAGCTCTAAAATTATCGTTTGCTACAAATATAACACTCCTCCGGAGCGGCATAGCCGCAAACCATTTGCAGAAAAGCCCATCAATAACAGATCACCCAAGGTGCGTAGCCGCGAACCATTTGTAGAAAAACCCATCAACAACAGATCACCAAGGTGCGTAGCACCGGACCATTTGTAGGTGCGTAGCACCGAACCATTTGTAGAAAAAACCATCAAAACAACGAGTCCCTCAGGTGCGTAGCACCGAACCATTTGTAGAAAAACCATCAACAACAAATCATCAAGGTGCATAGCACCGAACCATTTGTAGAAATAACCATTAACAACAGATCACCAAGGTGCGTAGCCGCGAACCATTTGTAGGTGCGTAACACCGAACCATTTGTAGAAAAAACCATTAACAACAGATCATCAAGGTGCGTAGCACCGAATCATTTGTTGCGGCTTTTAATTAGAAAGTTATTTTGTTGCCCTGTTATGAACTATATATTGAAAAAAAATTCTTATTTTTTCACAATTACCTTTCCGCTTCCAATCAACATGGAATTTGTTGTTACCGAATAGGTATTAATCCCGTCTGAAACGCTACGAG
>JAEWNB010000051.1 GCA_023392945.1 Bacteroidota bacterium | reverse complement strand
TTTTCGTTTGTCCATCGGGTGGTCTCATGAGCTCCGGCAACAATTTTGTAATTAAGATTCCCTGTCTGGCTGTCTGCTACAATGAAATTGGCATCCTGCCCGTATGCAATTAAATCTACATCTTGTCGGTTGTTCCCCGTCTTGAATACTATGGAGTCGGTAACTAAGAAGGGATTGTTCTGATTTCCGGGATTGATGGTCACTTTAATGTGAATGAAAATACTGTCTTTTGCCCGTATCTCAACATCATCAAAGTCAACACCGGGAAGCCCGTCAACGTTTATGCTGTAATACGAATTTGAACCGCTTGCCAAATGAATGTCGGTGGTGATATCAAAATTATTCGGATTGTATACCATAAGCCTTTGAGTCGTAGAACCGATTGTCGAAAATACAGTGTCAAAAGTGACTTCTGATAATGAAAAAGTCAATTTTGCATTTTCATCATACACCGGCTTGTTACATGATGAGAATAATAATATGGTCATTACTGCTACTATCCAGTAACCGATTTTTTCTCTCTTTTTCATATTTCCATTGACTGCTTATTATTTACTGCCGGATGATAATATAATATAGTATGTTTTACTCATTTTCTTCCGGCATATATCCTTTTGGATAACGAACTTTTTCTAAAAAAAGTGCATGGGCAGGAACAGAATTCCCGGCCTTGCATCTATTTTTTTGATTAATAACATCTTGAAACTCATCAATGCTTAATTTTCCTTTTCCAACCCATAACAAAGTTCCAACTATAGCTCTTACCATATTGCGAAGAAATCGGTCGGCAGTAATCTCAAATATTAATTGCTCTTTTTCTTCTTTCCAATAGGCAGACATAATCTTACAATTGTTGTTGTTTACCTGAGTATGTAATTTTGAAAAACTTGTAAAATCATTTACTTCCAATAGCTTAGCCGCAGCTTCATTCATTTTTTCTATATCGGGCTTCTTTGATAAATGTAAAGCAAAAGGATAGTAAAAGGGGTCTTTGCTGAGATTGACATAGTAACGGTATGTTCTTGAAATGGCATCAAATCGGGCATGGGCGCTCTCAGGCATCGGCTGAATTTGATAAATGACAATCTCTTTGGGTAAAAATATATTTAATCTGCTAACAAATTTCTTTATCTCAGTAGCTGACATTTTTTCACCCCAATCAAAATGTGCATAATACTCTCTGGCATTTACACCCGTGTCAGTCCGTCCACAGCCGGTTATCTTAATTTTATCTTTTAAAAGCAAAGAAAAAGCATTCTCTAAAACCTCCTGAACACTGATTTGCCTTGGCTGTACCTGCCATCCGTAAAAAGGGGCTCCATTGTATGCCAATTTAATAAAATAGCGCATCTTTGATTTCTCTCTTTTTAATATGGAATCTTTTTGAGCCTTTCAACTACTTTTGCTCTGTCTTCATGATAGGTAACGCCAAACCATTCTGCATTGCTTTTCAATACTTGGATGACTGCTTTTTTAGTTTCCAAAAAATGATTTATTACGGATGGAATGGGAAATTCGGCAGCCGGGTTGTTGTTGTTTTCTTTTAGAAAATCAAGGAACATCCTATCTAAATCGTCAAAGAAATTTGTCGTAAATCCCCAAAAATTCATTGAAACTTGTCTCTGCTCATCTATTGGTGTAATCGCCCCGTTATCTTCAATGTTTTTAATTCCATCGTGATATCTTTTGATTTTTTTCATTTCCGTGATACTGACAAGTTCCCCCTTTTCATTGGTAACACAAACACCTCTTGAAACTGAGCCGTTTTCTGACAAAGTATTCCCAAGCTGATACCCAACCATCGCATACAATGGATAGGCAGGATCGAAATCCTGCTGCAAGAATTCTGAGATGGTCATGAAAGCATCTCTGCCGTAAAAATCATCTGCATTGATGACAGCAAAAGGAGTTTTGATGCTGTTTTTTGCCACTAAAATTGCATGTGCAGTTCCATAGGGTTTAATTCGATTTTTATTAACCTTGAATCCTTTGGGAAGATTATCAAGTTCCTGAAATTGGTATTCTACTGCTATCTTGTTTTGATATTTGGATAATATGAGCGACTTGAAATCATCTTCCATACTGCGCCTGATGACAAAAACTACGCGGTTAAAACCGGCAGCAATAGCATCATTAATTGAATAATCCATAATGGTTTCTCCATGTGGACCTAATGAATCGAGTTGTTTGAGTCCACCATAACGACTTCCCAAGCCGGCAGCCAAAATCAATAATGTTGGTTTCATCTTTTGTTTTTATAATAATGTTTTATCAAATATTTATCTTTCCTTGTTTGTTGAATCATCTCAATGGCTTTGTTTACTTCATCAATTGTGCCGACACATTCAAAGGGCTTGTTTTCTGAAATTCCCGTCAACTCGTCAAAATATTGAACTAATTCCTCTTTGTTAAGCAAATCTTCTCCAAAAATGGAAATCATTTTTGTGTCTTCTATGAATGGAGATAAAATAATGTAAGCAAATAAACATTTTGAACAATTGCAACACCAGATGTTCTCTTTACTGCCTGCATTACAACTTTTGAAAATATCAAAATAGTCAGGATATCCGGCAAATTTTTCTGCAATTTCTAATTCTGAATAGGGGCGAAGATAACTGTAATAATGAGAACAACCATTCATGTTATGGTTGACATATTTTCTGAAATCTTCTTCAAATTCAATCGATTTTGAATATTGATGGTTGATGTCAGTGCCCGGTATTGTTGGTTCATTGGCACTTGATTCATTTGATAGGGCAATCTCTCTTACATTTGTGCCATAACTGACAAGCAACGTGTAAAATGCCAACATCGCTGAAAAGGGAGTATGCCCGTTCAAAAAACCTGATTTGTTTAGTTCTAATAGTTTATTGTCTATCTCCCGTTCCAAAATAACAATTTTTTCTTCGCTTTCAAAACCTGCAATGCGGGCACAATCCAGTGTAGCCCCTCTGGGATTGATGATAAAGGGAATAATCTTTTTTTCTTGTTTCAATGATTCTAACGTGACTACAGAATCTTTTCCGCCACCGATAGGAACAATAACGCTGTCCGAGGAGGCTATTTTCTTGTATTGTAAATTTTCTGAAGGTTGAGCTTTTTCGTCAATGATAAAATCCATAAAGTTCTCTTCAGAAGTAGTGATGGAGTTCTGATAGAAAAATTCTCCCAACCCTTTCCTGTAAAGCTTTTTCCACCAAGCCTGTTGCGAACTGTTTAGGGCATATTTTTTCAGGATAATATTTTTTGAACAAGTAGATTTCCAATAGCTGATTAGTTCAATCATGCCAATGTGAAAAACCAACCCCTCAATCTCTTCTTCTTTTGTAGTGCCACTGAAATAACTATTCAAATGAAGCTTCATCTTTGGATTGAATCGAATAGAGTCCCCGATACTGAAGTCGAAATTCATTTCAATAGTATGATTATTTACCTTGAAATGGAAATCGTTATAGGTAAAAAAAGGAAATTCAGACCTTAATGTTTCAAATTTTGAGTGATTGTCTTTTCTCATGAACGAAGAGTGATTTTTTTTAAAATTGCTATCTTATATCTATTTATCACTTTTTTTTGAATGTTTTTTATTTTCTCAAAAATGTTGTATTTTTGTTCTGAAATTTTGACAAAAATAGTAAAAATATTGCTTTATGAAATTTGTTGAAGATTTTCTGGAAGTGAAACCTACTAATCTGGATCTTAAAGCAGGTAGGATTTTAATTTCTGTCCCTTTCTTTTCGGATCTCTTCTTTAAAAGAAGCGTAGTCCTTATAACTGATTATGAAAAAAATAGTAGTGCCGGACTGATTCTTAACCGTAAATCTGTGACTACTGTTAGAAGTGTTATAAATGAAATTAAGGTTGATGATCCTTTATATATTGGTGGACCGGTGATGACCAATAATCTGTTTTGTATACATAACCATCAGAATACGAAAGGAGCATCCAAACTCTTGCCGGGTGTGTTTGTCGGATTTGATGATATGTTTTTAGCCCTTATAGAACATAAGGCCATTGAATCTCTAAAATATAAGTTTTTTCTGGGCTATTCAGGCTGGTCCCCGGGTCAACTCGAAATGGAAATAAAAAATAAAATGTGGGTGGTGGCTCATGCTAATCCGGAGCTGATTTTTCAGGTTCCGGCTAATCTTCTTTGGGAAACTGCTGTTGATTTCTTGGGGGATGATTATAAACATTGGCTTGTTTTACCTAAAGATATTTCATACAATTAAATGCTTTTTTTATCGTTTTACTTCTAAATTTTTCTCAAATTAATCTAACTTTATTGAGGGCTTATTTTTAAAATATTGATAATCAGTAGAAATAAATTTTTACTAAAATGAATTGGTGTGTTTTATTTTGTTCTACATTTGCGGTGTACTATTTCACTAATACACTCGGTTGAAAAATTACTCATATCACGCATTAAATAAAATATAAAAGTATAAGATGTTAAAACTTCAAAAGGTAAATAAAACTTATTTCGGGGCGTCACCCTTGCATGTTTTAAAAGGAGTTGACCTGGAAGTAAAAGAAGGGGAGATGATTTCAATTATGGGTGCTTCTGGCTCGGGAAAATCTACACTTCTGAATATTATTGGACTCTTGGATAATTATGATTCCGGTGAGTATTATCTGGATAATCTGCTTATTAATAATTTATCCGAATCAAGAGCTGCAGAATTCAGAAATCATTTTATCGGTTTCGTTTTTCAGACATTTAATCTGATTTCCTTTAAGAATGCTATGGAAAATGTTGCACTGCCTCTCTATTATCAGAATATTTCACGTAAGAAAAGAAATGCTCTTGCTATGGAATATCTTGATAAAGTGGGACTTGCTGATAGAGCTGAACATTTTCCGAATGAACTTAGCGGAGGTGAAAAACAACGTATTGCCTTGGCCCGCGCACTCATTACAAATCCCAAACTTATCCTTGCCGATGAACCTACCGGGGCTCTCGACAGTAAAACATCCGAAGAGGTGATTGCTTTGATTAAAAACATTAACCGCGAAACCGGAATGACGGTACTGATCGTTACTCATGAACAGATGGTGGCCGATGAAACTCAAAGAATTATAAGAATTAAGGATGGCCTGATTGAAAACTCTTAATTTCACTTTTTTTAATATACATAATAATAAATAATAATAAAACATGTCCTTCGGAATATTATCGGAAATTGCCTCAACATTGAAACGGAATAAGTTACGTACGTTTCTGACCGGGTTTTCTATTTCTTGGGGAATTTTTATGCTGATTCTGCTGCTGGCAGCCGGGAATGGATTGAAAAATGGAGTCTCTTCCAATTTCGGCAGCGAAGCTAAAAATGTGGTGCATCTCTATGCAGGAAGAACGTCAAAACCTTATAAAGGATATCCTAAGTGGCGACAAATTGAAATGGATAGCAAGGATTCTCTCCTCTTGGCAAAAGGATATGCGGTAGTTGACCAAGTTAATCCGGTTTATTCCTCTTATGGGAAACAGGTCATTTACCATAAAAAAATGGTAACCAGCTCAATTGAAGCAGTTGTTCCTGACTATAAAAGTTTTGATGACCTGAAAATAGTGGAAGGTCGGTTTATTAATGATCTGGACTTGAAAGAATATCGTAAAGTGGTTGTGATGGCTGATAAAGATGCTACTCCTCTTTTTGGACATGAAACTGCCATCGGAAAAAAGGTGGTGATCGATAAAATTGTCTATACTATTATTGGAATTTACAAGAGTAGGGGCCAGTGGCAAAATAATTTGTATATGCCTTTTTCTACAGCACAGAAAATTTATAATCCATCCCGCAAACTTGAAGAAATTGCTTTCTCAATCAATGGGCTGACAACTACGGAGGCAAATGAGACCTTTAACAAAAATTTAAGACAGCGTTTAAGTAAAATGCACACTTTTGACCCGGAAGATGATAATGCTATCTTTATATGGAATCAACTGGAAAATTATCTTCAGACTATCAAGATCTTTAATGCTATCAATTTGTTTGTCTGGATTATTGGTATCGGAACCCTTATTGCCGGAATTGTGGGCGTAAGCAATATAATGCTTATTACAGTCCGTGAACGTACTAAGGAGTTCGGAATTAGAAAAGCTTTGGGGGCAAAACCCTCTTCAATTCTTAGACTCATCATCCTTGAATCACTTATTATTACTGGCATTTTTGGCTATATAGGAATGGTGATCGGCATTGCAGTTTCGGAAGCAGTTAATTATGTGATGGGAATGTCCGGTCAGGGTGGAGGTCAAGAGATGGCTATCTTCAAAAACCCAACCGTTGATTTGGGAATTGTTATTGCCGCTACAGTGGTGCTGATTATTGCCGGAGTTCTGGCAGGTTATTTCCCGGCTAAAAAAGCGGTTAGCATTAAACCGATTGAAGCTCTTAGATATGAATAGTGAACTCTTAGAACCATTAACAGATATTGTCTATGTTTGATTTTGATAACTATAAAGAAATTTGGCAGACTATCAGCCGCAATAAGTCCCGAAGTATCCTGACAGGATTTGGTGTCTTTTGGGGTGTCTTTATGTTTATTGCTATGATGGGTATCGGAAGAGGCTTTGAAAACGGCTTCTCACAAGGAATTAAAGGGATATCACCTAATTCTATGGTGGTTTTTACCGGATTGACTTCTATTGAATATAAGGGTTTTAATTCCGGTAGAAGCTGGGATATGGATAATAGCGATATTGAAATGCTCCGCGATAATCTCCCCGAAATTGAATATATCTCGGGAATGGTTTTTACCGGTGCTGATGCACCTACTACTTATGGAGATAAGAATGGGAACTATTTTGTTAGAGGTAATAATGAGGAATACTATAAAATTGACCCTCAGCCACTTGTTTTTGGACGTTTTTTTAATCATATCGATGTAGTTGAAAAAAGAAAGGTATGTATTATTGGTTTGAAAGTCTATCAGGAACTTTTTGACCCTGATGAAGATCCTATTGGTAAAAGAATTGCGGTAAATGGAGTTTATTATTCTGTTGTTGGAGTTGTTAATCCAAGTAAAAATATGAATTTCGGTGGGGACGGAGCCTCTACAATCTTTATTCCAAGTACTACTGTTCAGCAAGTTTATAATATGGGCAGTGATATTCATGTGGTGATGATTGCTGCAGGTGATGATGTTGATATTAAAAATTTGGAAGTTAAAGTGAAAGACCTTTTGAAAGCAAAACATAATATCGCTCCTGATGATGAAGCTGCAGCACAAAGCTTTAACTTGCAGCAAATCTTTCTTATGTTCCGGTACCTGTTCCTTGGAATTAATATTCTTGTTTGGATTGTGGGAATGGGTACTCTTCTTGCCGGAGTTGTCGGAGTAAGCAATATTATGCTGGTCTCAATCCGGGAAAGAACTCAGGAAATTGGGATTAAACGTGCTCTGGGAGCTAAACCCAGAGTAATCCTTCTGCAAATTATGAGCGAAAGTGTTGTGCTGACTTTTATTGCGGGTTTTGTTGGTCTTTTTATGGGAGTTTTGCTGTTGTTCGGTATTGATAAAGTTATCGGAACTAAAGAAATGTTTGCCGATCCTTTTATCTCTTTTACACTGGCCGTGATTGCTTCTCTCATTATTCTGATTTCAGGTGCTATTGCAGGAATTATCCCTGCAAGAAGTGCATTGAAAGTGAAGGCTATTGATGCCCTGCGTGATGAATGATATTTAATAATGTAATATATAATAACCAATCTTTAATAGAATAGCTATGAAAAAGTTTTTTAAAATCCTGTTGTTTATCCTTTTAGGTCTTCTTATTGTCGGAACTTTTGTCTTCCTTTGGAAAAAATCAAAAGTGAAAGAGGTTGAGTATGAAATTGTAAAAATGGAAGTGCGTACTATTGAAAAAATTACCATAATCACGGGGACTGTCGAACCAAGAAATGAAGTTGATTTGAAACCTCAAATCTCCGGGATTATTACGGCTCTGTATAAAGAATCCGGTGATTTGGTCAAAAGTGGTGATGTGATTGCAAAAGTGCAGGTAATTCCGGATATTTCACAACTCAACAGCGCGGAATCTCAACTAAAACTGGCTGAAATTAATCTTGAAAAATCTAAAAACGATTTTGATAGAACTTCACAACTCTATAAGTCGGGGGTGGTCTCTAAAGAGGCATACGATAATAGTACCAGCGCTTATAAAACTGCTAAAGAAGAGGTTGAAAATGCAAAGGAGAATATTGAAATTATTAAGGAGGGAATTTCTAAAAATACCGCTAAATATAGCAATACTCTTATTAAGGCAACTATCAGCGGTATGATTCTTAATATTCCTGTAAAAGTGGGGAATTCCGTTATTCAGTCTAATAATTTTAATGATGGTACAACTATCGCGACTATTGCCAATATGAATGACCTGATTTTTAAAGGAAATGTGGATGAAACTGAAGTTGGCAGAATCTCGGTCGGAAATGATGTGAAACTGATGATTGGGGCTATGCAAGATACAAAGCTGGATGCTGTCCTCGAATATATTGCCCCAAAAGGCGCTGTTGAAAATGGAGCAACCCTTTTTGAAATTAAAGCTGCTGTGAAAAAATCGGATAATGCAAATACCGGTTTTATCCGCTCCGGTTATAGTGCCAATGGCGAAATTGTAACGGCTAAGGTCGAAAATGTATACTCGTTGCCCGAAAGTTCTATCGAATTTTCAGGAGATTCCACTTTTGTCTATATTGTAAATAAGGATAAGAAAGCTAAAGAGAAATATGTTAAGACCCCTGTTAAACTTGGCCTTTCCGATGGAATTAATGTCCAGATTCTTAGTGGTGTGAAAAAAGATGATGAGGTGAGAGGCAAGGTGAAAATGGATGAAAAAATGAAGAAAAATGTCCCAATGGAATAAGTAATTTCTGAAAATAATCTTTTGATATGAAAATTAAATCGCTGTGTCTGGCAATTGCCATTCTGTCAATTAGTAATTTGTGTTTTTCCCAGCAAAATAAGTGGTCACTGGAATCGTGTGTCAACTATGCCCTGGATAATAATTTTACGATAAAAAAACAACTCCTGGCTATTGAGTCAAAGAAAGTGCAACTTAAGGCTTCAAAAATGAATGTCCTACCCTCAATCTACGGTTCCGTGGGGCAAGACATTTCTTTTGGACGTGCTGCCGCTGCCAATGGAGTTATTGAAAATAATTCACAGTCAACGACTTCCTTCGGAGTTGGCCTTAACCTCCCTCTTTTTGAAGGACTTAAAAACTACAATCAAGTGGCTTCCGATAAACTGGAACTGACTGCGATTATGCACGATTATGAACAAGCAAAGGAAAATGTTGAACTTAGTGTTGCTTCTTATTATTTGCAAGTTCTTCTCTGTAAGGAAATGCTGCTGGTGGCACAGTATCAGGTTCAGCTTTCCGAATCACAAATTGCCCGTATAGAGGAATTGGTGAAAAATGGCAAGAGTTCTGATGCGGAACTTTATACTGCTAAAGCAACTCTTTCATCAGACCGTCTTACCCTTGCCGAAGCAGAAAATAATCTGCGACTTGCAAAATTAGATCTCGCTCAGCTTATGAATGTTACCGATACTGAGTCGTTTGATATTGCCGACGAAGCCGGACAAACTAATATTGATGAATATCTTGACAAGGTTGTGGATTTGACAGCTATTAAAAATAATGCTCTGCAAAATCGTCCGGGTATTAAAGCCGCTGTTGCCCGAATTGCTAAAGGTGAAAAAGATATTAATATTGCCCGCTCAGGTTGGTATCCCTCATTAAGCCTTACGGCAAATTACGGTACAGGTTATTACTATGTGTTCCAAAATAGTACTCTTGCTGATAATTTTCTATTTAATACGCAAATGAAAAACAACTCCCGTGAAATGGTTGCCCTGTCGCTCTCTATTCCTATCTTTGACCGTCTCTCTACCTATCATAATGTTAAACTGGCTAAAATTTCTCTTAAATCCCAGGAAATTGAACTTGAGGAAACGAAAGTAAATATTCTTAAGGAAATTGAACAGGCTTATGCCAATGCCGTTGCTGCTCGCGAAAAATTTACAGCCGCGCAATCAAGTGTGGAGGCATCTACGATTGCATTCAACTATGAAGAGCTTAAATATAACTCGGGCTCCTCTACAATCTATGAATATAATGATGCCAAAATTAATAATACTAAATCAAAATCAGAATTGATTCAAGCTAAATTTGATTATTTATTCCGACTCAAAATACTCGAGTACTACGGAAAATAAATGAGATTTAGTCTGTAACCATTTGTTTTTGAATATTATTTTGCTCTCGCAGATAAATTCCGGTTATTAATAACAACTGTTTTTTTACTATCTTTGCCAAAAAATTATAGGCTACTTATAAATGAAAACCAGACTTGCTGTAGTAATCCTTAACTGGAACGGAAAAAAATATCTCGAGAAATTTCTCCCCATACTCCATCAGCATT
>JAEWNB010000037.1 GCA_023392945.1 Bacteroidota bacterium | reverse complement strand
GAATAGACTAAAAATATATCATTTAAGCCATCACCGTTTGGAGTAAACCCTTTCGGGATAAAAAGATTATAATTGGCTATATCTGATTGCGGGGGTTCCACAGGATTGGTCTTGATTTGTTGATCATTATCGAAATTTTCACGAGAAGTTACCATTTCAACTTGCTCACTATCCTTACTTACAACTTTATTAACCTGAAAGGATTTTTTATTTGAATTAGAAACACCGGGAGAAACAATATCAGAAATATTTCTTGATTGTGTTGAAGTTTGGGGAATAGTTGATTTAATAATCGGTGCCAATTGTACAGAATTCTCATTTGAAAGTGGAGCAGATTTATTTTCATTGACAACACCATTTTGAATATGTGATGGTTCCGAGGGAGTTTCAACAATAGTTTCTTTATTTAATGTCTTACTATTTGAGTCATTCGGGAAAACCGATTCAGTATTATTTACCTGATTGAGAGAGTTATTATCATCAGAAACAAGAGTCGATTTGTCATTAATCCCGATAGTTAAATAAAGTAATAAGGAAATCACAGCAACCACAACCACTGCAGTTGCACTGTAGAGGATTACCCTTTTAACAAAATGAGCCTTATTATACTTCAGGACTTTTTCATTTTGTATTATTTTTTCCCACATATCATCGGGAGGGGTTTGCTCAAAATCAGCAAATTTATTTTTCAATATTTCCCCGATATCAATCTCTTTCATAACATTATTATTTAAAATAATTCATTTTTTTTCCAGACTTCAATTTTAGACTTGAGTGATTGTTTTGCCTTGTACAATTGAGATCTTACAGTTGAATTAGTACAATTAAGCATTTCTGCAATTTCTCCATAATCATACCCATCAATCTCTTTAAGGTTAAATACCGTTCTGTAACCCTCCGGCAACTCATTAACCATTTTGACAATTACTTCCATCGGAATAGCAACATCGCCAGGGAGTGAGGTATCAGGTATATCCTCAGAGAGGTCATCTACTTCGAAAGCTCTTTTCAATGAACTTTTTTTTCGAAAATGAGAGACCAAAGTGTTGATGGTAAGTCTTTTCACCCAAAATCCCAAAGAACATTCATTGCGAAAGTTTTTAATATTCAGGAATATCTTTACAAAAGAATCCTGAAGAAGGTCTTCCGCCTCAGCCGTACTACCGGTAAAACGCTTACATACACCAAACAACTGACTTGCAAAGCGTTGATATAAAATCTTTTGATATTTAGGGTTCCCCGCAATACAGCCTTCAACAATATCTTTATCGCTTATCATTAGATTTTATTACGTTTTAACAGCATCAATATTGACGCAAAAAATGAATAGTTGTTGCCTGAAATTTTTTATTTTTGCAAAGGTAATTATTTATTCAATCTATGATTATTCCTGTAAACTATTTTCTTAATGATGATGTTTTATTTATTGCTGAAGATTTAATTGGAAAATATCTTTTTACTGTAATTGACGGGCAAATAAGTGGTGGTATCATAACTGAAACAGAGGCATACAAAGGAACAAATGACCGGGCTTCTCATGCTTTCGGCGGAAAACATACTTCACGAAATGAAATCATGTATGCAGAAGGAGGAGTTGTATATATTTATCTTTGTTACGGGATTCATTATCTTTTAAACTTTGTAACCAATAAGGCAACTATTCCGGATGCTGTGCTGATTCGTTCTATTTTTCCGACCCACGGAGAAGAGCTTATGTTAAAACGTTCAGGCAAAAATCAAATTACCCCGGATATTGGAAATGGCCCCGGGAAAGTGACTAAATTGCTGGGAATAACTCTTGCCGAAAATGGAATTGCAATCCCCTCCGATAAAATCTGGCTGGAGGAAAGAGGGTTGTCTATTAACAAGGAGAATATTCAAAGAACTTCAAGAATTGGGGTCTCTTATGCCAAAGAAGATGCCTTGCTGCCTTATCGTTTTGTACTACCCAATAATTTTATTACTAAAGAAGTCAGTTGGTGATTGAGTGAAACTTTAATGAAATTCACTTTTTTATTATAAAAGAGCCCAACGCACAATCCAAACACTTTTTTTTGAGACAATAGTGTTGATGAAGTTCTAAAATTGCTTGAGAATAAAGGGCATTCCCTGCCGGAAAGCCTGCTGATTTATAAAATTGAGTTGTCCTGTTTTCTTCAAAATCAATATTTTCTAACAAGCCAATTGCTCTTTCCTGAATTTTGTCATCTCCGGAAAATGTTCCAAATGCAAATAATAAAGGAATCAGGGTATTAATAAATATCAGATTTTCAGTTTTCTTCCCAAGACTAACCGGATGTTCTGCCGTGCACTTCCCAAAATGATAATGGGTTTTCCAATATTCATGAGGTTCTTTCTTAAAAGTATTTAGTAAGGAATCAAATTCACCCGTAAAGAGATATTTATTTAAAACATCGGTAGTATTGTAAATAATTTCACTGAATTGAGCCAATCTGATGCAGGGAAAATTGGATGGTCGTAACCTTAAATAATTCCAGTTTTTTTTGTGTATGGGTATCAAATCATATTTGTATCTCAGGTATCTGTATTCGTCCTGTAACTGTAAATAATAATCATCGTCCAACTCTTCTTCCAGCATTCCCGCCTGTCCAAATATAATCGAATATAACTGTAATCTATTGTTAGAATGATTACAGAGAATTTTATATGGAATAGATTTCCCCAACAAGTCAAATGCCGGAGCATTGGTTTTAAACCCAAAATTGACTCCCAAAAGTCGGAAAAAAGTTTCGTTCCAGTCACCGGAACAATTTCTCAGAATCTCAAAAATACTATTTTGTTTGCCCAACAAACGATCAACAGCAATCCCCGATAAAAATGAAGAAAATTGTAATGAGGGAAAATTCTTGACTTCAGCCTTACAAGGCAATAGATTGTTCGAAAGGGATAGCTTTTGATATTCTTCTATCACTTTAATCGGGATATAGCTCTTTAATTCGAGCGTAGAAATATGTTCCCGATCACTGCGATTAATAATACAATCGTTATTATAAACTACATGAAGTGCTACGGATTGATATTTAGGATCCAATTGATGCCTGTGTCTTATCCAGTCTGAACTGTTTACATGTATTTCCACATCTCCAGCCCAGGTAATAGCTCCAATTTTAATTATTGCCTGCTTAAAGTCGGGTCCGGCATCTTGATGAGGAAACCCGGGATGAATAATTTTAAGATCTTCATCATCAGTTGTTTTAAGATCTAAAAAACGGAAAATTTTATTTTTCCATACATAATGTAAAAAAGATTCTGTCATAGGAGAAGAGATTAGGAGTAGTATACATCATCGACTATCTGATAGTTATTATGGTAGTTTGCCCAATAGTAAAGGAAAATTCACTCACCGAGCAACGGCAAAGATAGTGTTTTTTTAATATAAATTTAAGAATAAAAAAATTAAGGGATCAACGTTACATAACCTTTCTTCATAAAAGATTTTCCGGCAACATCTTTATAAAAAATAACATAGTGAAGAACTGAAGAAACAGATAAGAGTTTTCCATTATAGGTTCCATCCCACCCTTGATCGATATCTGTTGTAGTAAAAACCACATTTCCCCATCTGTCATAAATTTGCATCAAATAATCCTCCGATGAGACATAGGTCAATACCGGTTTGAAAAGATCATTGATTCCATTGCCATTAGGTGTGAAAGCATTTGGAACATAAATTATAGAAGACTCATTCACAATTAATTGCATTTCCGTTGAATCAAGGCAATCAAATTCATTAGAAACAGTCAACATTACCCTGTAACGACCTGCTTCGGAGAATGAGTGACTCAGGAACTGAGAATTTGAAAAACTCCCATCTCCAAAATCCCAAAACCAAGAATTGGCCATCTGTGAGCAATCTCTAAAATCCACAGGACTATTTTCCAAAATATTGTTTTCTTTGCTGACGGTGAAGCAGGCTGTCGGTCCTGCAATTTCATCAATTCTGAAACTATAGTCCACTTCGCAAATTGAATCATTTACCGTTATGGAATAGTTTCCCGGAGCAAGATTATATCCTCTTGTGTTTTCATGAAACTGAATAGTATTCCACTCAATATTATAAATTCCGCTTCCCCCTGAAATATCCAAAATTATCCAACCATCATCCCGATCACAGTGCGAGGGAGAAATCTCTTGAGTGGAAATTTGAGGAATAGAATTTGAAACGTAAAGTGCCAGAGAATCAAAGCAGCCGTCAGCATCTTCGACCGATACTACATAATTCCCCTCAGAAATTCCGGCTAAATAATCACTATTGCTATTCCCGTTTGACCAAAGATAATTTACAGGATCAGTACCTCCTTCGAGAAAAACTTTTATGGAAGCATTTGAAAGATTGCAGGTTTCATTAACTAAACGATCAAGAAAGAGTTGAGGGAATGGTTTTCCAATTACAGAATCACGATAGGTTATAATACAGTTATTTGCATCAGATATTACGACAGAATATTCATTTTCATTGAGATTACTAATATCAGAAGTTGTGGCATTGTTGCTCCAAAGAAATTGATAAGGAATGGTGCCCCCTGTTACTGTCAGGTCTATGGAGCCATTCGGCAAATTACATGTTGCATCAGTTTTGGTACCACTGACTACCAAATCAGCAGGCTGCGAAATAACCACATTAGTAGAAGTCTGAAAATTATTATAATCTGATACTGTAACATGATATTGACCGGCAGCAAGATTGACGGCAGAGTTTCCGTTTTGTATAGGATCAGTGTCCCATTGATAGGTATAGGGTGGCGTTCCCCCTTGAACAGACAAAGTTGCTGTGCCATTATTTTCCCCGAAACAGGTAACATGTGAAAAAACCAAAATCGAGCAGGTCAAATTATCGGGCACAACAATCGGAACATTCAATGAAACAATATTATGACATTCATCACTGACCGTAATAGTGACTACACCATTTTGCACAGCCGGTGTACCAGCCTCCGGATTCTGGGAGATAATTAGTGCTTCTTGAGTTGTACAGTTATCCGAAGAAAGTAACCGAACGTCATCTCTGAGATCCGGAACAAGATACTGAGCGCTCACAACATCGGCCGGGTGCGACAATATTGTTCCGGTAATTACCGGTAGTAACGTATCCCTTAGAATCAGTAAAACAGTATCACCTGCTACACAATTGTTTTGGTCAGTAACTATTACTGAAATATCGGTCTGATAATTACAATTTTCAGCATTAAATAAAAGAGCAACCGTATCATTATCAGAATTCTGTAGTCCGTTCCCGGTCCAGAGAAAGTGATAGTTGGGAGTGCCCCCTAAAACAGAAGCAGTGATCCTCTCTTGAAACAAATTCGGACAAATCTCATAATTAGGTAACTGAATATTGACTTCCGGCAATGGATTCACCACCACCTGAATTGATCCTATTTTAGCACAACCATTTGAAGAAGTAACAGTTACTGAATAAGAGGTACTAATATCAGGGTGAATGGTAATAGAAGAGTCTGTTTCTCCGGTATTCCACCTGTAACTTCCACTAGCGGAAGCTGTTAAAATAGTAGATTGCCCATAACAAATAAAATTATTGCCACTTATCGAAGCTTCCATAGATGGCAAAAGGGTAATAGTTCTTGCAACAGAGGCAGTACATCCGGAAGTTGAAGTTCCTGTAACATGATAGGTTGAGGTTTCAGTAGGAAATACCGTGACAGAATTTTCGCTTTCTCCGGTACTCCAAATATAGTCATTTGCACCCGAAGCAATAAGAAGTGCCGAATCTCCTTGGCAAATCGTCGATGAAGAGACTGACACATTCATTACTGGCAATGGATTTACGGTAACAACCAAACTTACTGAAGCGGAACAATTTCCATTGCTCCCAGTGACAGTATAGGTTGTGTTAACCGTAGGAGTTACGTTAACTGTTGATGCGGTACCGAGGTTGTGACTCCAGCGATAGGAAGCAGCTCCGGCGGCAGAGAAAGTTACATTTTCTCCCCGACATAAAACTGCATTATCGGGAGTTACCGAAATCTCCGGAATAGTATTGATAACCACATTGGTTTGGGCAGTATCAGAAGAGGTACTGTTGCTCATAATTAAAGTATATACTCCTGACATTGAAGTTGTAACATTCAAAATAACAGGATTTTGAAGCGATGAGCTCCACCCGTTCGGGCCACTCCACTGATAGGTTGCTCCGGCAACAGAAGTATTGGACATGAGTTCCAATGTTGCCCCTTCACAAAGAGGTCCGTTATTACTCGCCTGTGCAAGTAAACTACAATCTGTCGTTGAGGATGAAGAAGAAACGGCATTGAAAGTGATAGTCCCGTTTCCTCCGTTATAATTGGTAATCAGTAGCAAATAGAACTCTCCCTGTTGTGCATTGGGTATATAACACCATTCTGTGGGTTCTCCCGAATAACTGCAATCTACCAAATTTCCAATCGGATAGCCGCCCATACTACTGGTATGATCTCCATCTGTTGGACGATGACTTGAATGATAGGTAGTAGTAAAGTCATAATATCTGCAACAAAGGAAATCCATAAAATCAGTTTGATTGGCGGCAATAAAAGGTCCCCAACAGGCAAAATCGACATCAATTCCGTACCCGTTTACAGAAATTTGCTGAATGAATATCAGCAAATCGCCAGGGTCATTGATTCGCATATAATACCATGCAGGACGGGGTGCTGAATATAAACAACCATAAGGTGTCCCACCGGTAAAAAAAGTATTTGCATTTCCGGAAGTGCCGGATGGATAGGATATAAAGGGATTTTCGTCCGTACAGAAAGGATTTGCGCCATCTGAACCGCAAGGAGAACCGGGCAATTGGGAAACCGCAATACAAGAAGAACAAGAAATGGTGGCACTCCATCCCGAACTTACTCCGGATGAATTTGATACAAATCTAAAAGTCAAACTATTTCCGGAAGAGATTATCTCAGGAGGCAGCGTATTTCCGGTTCTGGTCGAAAGCAAAGGAGAAGAAATAGAATTCCCATCATAAATATAAAGAAAATCTCCGGTGGCAAGAGAAAAGGCAGAAAAATTGATGGAAAAATGATTCCCCGAGGAATATATTGTTTGTGTAATATCTTGATTATTCGAATAATTGGAATTTCCACCCGGGTCATACCATGTTCCCGAACAAGTGGTAATGGAATTTCCGGACATTGTAAATGTTTGACAATCTGCATTTATAATGTTGATAATAAAGAAAATAAACAACAGCTCCCGTCTAAATTTCATTCTCACTCTTAAAAAGGGGGCAAAAATAAGAATAAAATGCAACAAATTACATAAATAAGGTTAAGAAAGGAAAAAAATTCAATAAAGAACTAATTGAATCCTATAAACTTACCGGAAGGGTCTGGATTGTTCCCTTGTTTTGAGTATTCAACTATTTCTTCTTGGGTAGCAAGATATGCCTTTGCGTCTGTATCACTAACCCGAAAGTTTATATTAACTGCCTTTACTAAATCTTCGGGTGTTCTGACATCACCTTCAATGCCAAACTTTGCTTTGCCGGTTTCCATAGAGTCAAAAATAGTAATACCGAACTTATCTCCGGCTAATACCACTTTTATTCCGTTAACTTTTCTCATTTCCGAGAATGTTCCTTTGGGGGTGTAAACTTGTTTGCTCATATTTTTAATTTTTTAATGTTCATACTTTGGTTTACACAATTTCAACCCCTCCTGATGCAAAATTTCTTTTTAATACAAATCCTTTATCTTTTTCTCTGGCGGAGAAGGTATAGCGGGAGTTGAGGCCGGTGAGGCGCCGGTCAATCTGATCCTCGCCAAAGCTAATTCTTGGTAATTTATTTTCAGAAGAGAGATTCATTTTCAGGCAACCCATAGCGGATTTGGTTATTAGGAGGCAAAGGTAGGAAATGTTTTGGGATTATTTCATTTTAGGATAAATAATTAGATAAAATAAATCATCGCCTTAAGAAATTGGAAAATGTTGTTGAAAGATGCGTATATGGCAAAAAGAGAGAAAACGGGCTGTTTGGAATATAGCATCATTAGTTATAGTACTAATTTTTTTTCATCAAATCTATTTCTATTGGTTTTATTATCTTATCACTCGCTTTTCTTTTATTGCATTTTGAAGCTTCACATATTGGTTTACTACCTTGAATATCAGAAGCAAAACTTTTATGATAATTTTGATAATTAACAATTCTTTTTATCTCATTTTCTTCTAACTTTTCCTTATAATTATTTTCTATCCAATATAAAACATCTTCTATTTTATGAATTTTCTTGGAACAATTCAATCCTTCAAAAAAATAGAGTTTCCCATTAAATAAAATCATGATTATTGATACTTTACAATATGCATTAAATGCTCCTATGTGATATATATGCCTATTTAGAAATTCAATACTATCATTATTTGAAAGTAAATTCAAGGTATCTGTTAAATCATAAATAAAGAAAGGAAGTCTTAATGTTTTATAACTGCACCTATATGGAATTGAATAATAGCTATTCATTTTATTGAATCTTTTAAAGATATGTTTTAATACCACTTCCCTATCATATATTGTATCTGTTTGATTTAAAGTAGCATAATCTTTTTGAGAGTACCCATTTAACAAAAAGAAAAATAAAAAAGCAATACAAAAGATATTTTTCATAGCTTTTATTATTTATATATTTCTCTTAATACCCTATTCTGCACTCTTAATGCATTTCTTTCTATATTCCTTGAGTTCTGCCCCCCTTCTTGCCGATGTCGAATTGCATTAATATCCCCTTTATTTAGACAATGCTCCCCTTCATGAGCAAATACACTAACCATAGCATTACTTAGATCGAATATTTTATTATCTTGATAATTAAATCTTCCTTTATATTGGGCTATAGCATTCTCATATAGGGTGATTGTAGCTTCTTTGTAGTTCCCTTTGTTATCGTAAACAGGCGAATAGAGATTCATTTTCAGGCAACCCATAGCGGATTTGGTTATTAGGAGGCAAAGGTAGGAAATGTTTTGGGATTATTTGGGATAAAAAATTAGTGGATAGTTTCTTTCTTTAAATTCTTTCGAATTTCTTTTGTTAATTCAATCTTTCCATCAGGTAATAAACTTCCCTTTTTAAAAATCACATATTGTTTACATGTTTCTTTTATCACATTAAATGAGCTATCACATTCACAGCTATTTATAGTATCAGAAATATAAATCTTATAATCTTTTTCAAGTATCATATAATCCTCTGTATGTTCACCACAATCTATTTCCCCATAACCAATAGAAAGAACTTTTTCATCAATTATTTCACCTTTTAGTGTGTATGTTCTTAATACTGGCAAGTAACAATCAGCAACACCTAAGGTAATGGCAGCAATATAATTCCCATTAGTAGGAATTCTACAATATGCATATGAGTAATCCTTATTAAACTTTCTCGATTCATTTGCTTGAAATTCAACTAATTTATCAACATTTATTGAACATCCTTTAATAACAACAGGTAAAGTTGCATAACTAAAACTTTTTAAGTAATTTGAAAATTCATTGTTTTCCAATAGAATATTATTATTTAGGTTATTCTTTTTATTCAAAACAACTGTATCACCTATTATAGCATTATCATTTGTTTTTACATTTTTACAAGATTGGAAAAACATAATAAATATGATTAATAAAAATAATAGTCTTTTCATATTGATTATATATTTTAATTTTTACTCATCTATTAATGTTTCAATATTTTTTCAAGGTTTTCTGTAGTATAATCCCCTCAAATTTGGTGTTGTAACAATATATAATGGATCCCTTTATTAGGGCAACAAAAATTAAAAGTTAACGTATAAAAAATTTAAAAAAGTTGTCTTATGGAAAAGAAGTCAAGAAGAAAGTTTAGCTCCGCTTTTAAATCAAAAGTGGCATT
>JAEWNB010000109.1 GCA_023392945.1 Bacteroidota bacterium | reverse complement strand
AATATGTAATACGTTGCTGACGGGGTTGGGATAAATGGACACATTTTTATTTAACGGTTCATTGATTCCAACGTTATAAGTGAGAACAACATCATCAATATACAATAAACAAGCATCATCTGAAACGCAATTAATAGCTACATATTTTGTTCCAGCAGGAAAAGTATAATTATACAGCGTCCAATCCACCGGTACTTCAACATAACTTCCTGTCTGAATAAAAGTAAAAGCAGAAGTATCGGTTGTAGTAGTTGAATAACCTACTTTCATAAGTTCAAAACCGTAGTTATAATTATCCGATTTTGCATAAAAAGAGAGTGTGCCGGTTGCCCCTCCAAGATCGGGAGAAATCATCCAATCGTTATTGGGAGGAGTTATTGCGGCAATACAAGCTAACATTTTTGAACCGGAATGTGCTGATAAACCAGTAATTGGTGGAGTTGTTGCACTTGGATTGAATACAATAAAAGCCATAGGAGAACTTTCATTTTCATAAGAGCAATTTGGTACACCATAAGTATAAGATAAATCGATATCTTTAAAGCTCCAAGTTCCGGTTGGATTGATTGTAAAATCTGTGTAACTTTCAAAATCATCTGTAATAGTTTGAGCATTTAATGCTACAACAACATACAATGCTGCTAAAAAAGTAAATAGTTTTTTCATAATTAATTGAGTCTTTTGAGTATTATAATCAATACAGTAATATTGATTTTTTTTATTTAGATTGTTTGAGTAGGAAATTAATTTTTCAATTTATTAAGTATCGCTATTTTTAAAGTCAATATATTGCTAATCAATAATTAAGGCATCTGCAACAATTTCAGCAACAGACTTGATTTCAACTCCTAAATTGTAGGTGTGATTTAATTGGATAAGCTGGTCAATGCAGTTGTGACATGGAGTAATGACAACATCAGCTCCGGTGGCTTTAATTTGCTCAGCTTTAATTTTGCCGATATCGATTCTTCGTTCATTATATTCGCTCATTGCCAACATTCCCCCACCGCCGCCACAACAGAAGTTTTCATTTCCAAAAGGATTCATTTCAATAAGATCGGGAACTGCATTTTTTACAACAAATCTAAGCGAATTATAAAGTCCTCCGTTGCGGGTAATATTACATGGATCGTGAATTGTGTATTTTTTGGAATTTTTATTTTTATCTAAAGAAATTTTATTTGATTTAATAAAAGTTTCTATCAGTTCAACAAAGGTAATAATCTCAAAATCGGGACTTGTTTTCAAAAAATTAGGAGCTTCCCAACGCAGAGCTCTTGAACCATGGCCGCATTCACCAAGTACCAGTGTTTTGGCATTAAGTGAGGTAACCTCATTATAAATGTTTTCTGCAATTTTTTTTGCCTCGACATCACTTCCGGAAAAATAGCCATAGTTTGTAACATCATAATGTTTAGAAGAAAGAGTCCAGTCCGATTTGGCAGCATAGAAAATTTTTGCCGCTGCTGCAATAGATAACGGGAAAAATTTGGGTTCCCGTGGATTTAAGGTATAGAAGAATTCTTTGTCAGGTTCATTCAAAGGGATCCTTGCTCTTTCATCACCATTCATTTCATCCTGAAGCTCCTCTTCCATCCATTGAATTGTATCTATGAATTCCCCTTCCGAAATGGCCATATTATTTCCACTATTTACAGCCGCATCAACAGTAGCCTGAAGAGTGGCCGGCACATAACCCATAGCTGCCAACATTCGCCTTCCGGTATGGACAACAAAGGGAATATCAACTCCGATTGAGCAATGTTTAACACACCTGCCACACATGGTGCACGACCCATAAAGAATATCAACCATTTCAGGGATCAGTTCATCAGAAATTTCCCGAGCATTGATTAACTTTGGAGCAATCCGACCAGTTAAAGTACAATATTTCCTGTAAATTGAAGCTACCATTTCCACCTTCATTCCCGGAATATATTTAGGATCCTTGTATGTTAGCCAAAATAAACAACTGGTTTCACATAGTCCACAGTGGACACAGGAATTTAAATGGGTAAGAAGTTTACTGTCGGTATTTCTTGTTAGTATTTCTATAGCTTTTTTAATATTTTCAGATGATTCTTTTTTCATACTTCATTGCATTATTTGAGTTTGCAAATATAAAAAAAAGAGTTTTCATTTTACTGGAATTAATTTAGCTGAAAGATTCCCGGAAATGTTAAAACAAATAAGAGGATGAAAATAAATTGTATTTTTGCAAAATGAAATTTAATTACGATAATGATTGACCCATATCATTCAATTCGGCATTATAATCAGGATGAAGCAATAATTGCTATTAGAAGACTCCTTTCTAACAGGAAGCTTCTGACTGCACTCAAATTCTTTGAACCCTACCTGAATATTGAAGATTTGATTGCAAAGTCAGAATATTTTCAAACTGTTGACCAATTTCAATTGGCAATTGCAAAACCTTTTATTGATTATTTTCTTGATAAGGCTTCTGACGGAATTACTTATTCAGGGTTGGATAATATTAAAAAGGTGAATAATTATCTCTTTATTGCCAATCATAGAGATATTGTTTTTGATACCGGAGTGTTGCAATACTTCTTCATGACAAATAATTACCCTACAACAAAAATTGCTATTGGTGATAATTTGTTATCAACACCACTGTTGAGGGAACTTGGGAAAGTTAACAAGATGGTGACTGTTAAAAGATCCCTCACCCTTAGAGAAAGATTGGAAAACTATCATCTTCTTTCTGAGTATATACATTTTAGCATTATTGAGGAAAAAGAATCTGTCTGGATTGCTCAACGAAATGGTAGAACTAAAGACGGAATTGATCAAACTCAACCCGGATTGATAAAAATGCTAGCCATGACAAATGCCAAAGATCCGCTTAAAGCTCTGAAGCAACTGGCTATTGTTCCGGTTACAATTTCTTATGAATATGAGGTTTGTGATCAACTGAAAGCAAGAGAACTTGCCCTCTCGGAAATCGAATGTTATAAGAAGAAGCCCGGAGAAGATTTTAACAGTATTAAAAAAGGTCTTTTCGGACATAAAGGACATATAAATTTTGTAATAGGCAAGCCTATTATCAATGAACTCGACTCTATTCCTTCTAATTTGTCAACTAAAGAAAAAATCAGTGAAGTTTGCAAGTTGATAGACTCTCAAATATATTCAAATTATAAACTTTTCCCCAATCACTATATTGCATTCGATCAACTTGAGAATAGCAATGAATTCAGTGACTATTACTCTCCGGAACAAAAAAAATTGTTTCTCAGATACCTGGGAACAAAATCAATTGTCAAAGATGTTCCTAAAGAAAAGATGATGAGTTATTTATTACAAATTTATTCTAATCCTGTAAAGACCATTTTGGGTAGAGTAAATTATAATATTGAAGATAAAAACTGGTAAAAATTATTTATAAAATGGATGATAACCAACCCCCGTCGCGAAAAAAAATATTAATTATTCGTTTTAGTTCAATCGGTGATATTGTCTTAACCACCCCTGTTGTCCGAGCTATTAAGAATCAAATCACGGATGCAGAAATTCATTTTTTGGTAAAGAAAGGCTATGAAAGTATTTTGAGAGAAAATCCCTACATTTCAAAATTGCACATCTTTAAAGGGAATTTAAGACATACTATTAAAGAGTTGAAAAATGAAAATTTTAATTTTATTGTCGATTTACAAAACAACCGACGATCGAATAGGATTGATCATAAATTGAAGACTCCCTTTCATAAAATTAATAAATTGAATTTCTTGAAATGGATTGCAGTTAATTTCAAAATTAATTTTTTGCCTATTAAACATATTGTTGATAGATATTTTGATGTGGTTTCTCCTTTGAATGTGAAAAATGATGGTGATGGTTTGGATTATTTTATTCCTGAAGAGGAAGAATTTGATGCTCAAGATTTACCCGCTGTATTTGAAGCCGGATTTATTGCAGTATCAATGGGAAGTATTCACAAAACCAAACAGATTCCATCCTATAAGCTGATTGAAATTGGACGTATTCTTCACAAACCAATGATGTTGCTGGGAGGAAAAGATGTAATAAATAAAGCGGAAAAAGTTGTTTCAGAGCTGGGAGAAAGGGCATTTAACGGATGCGGTAAGTATTCACTAAATCAATCCGCATCCATCTTACGCAAAAGTGATTGTGTACTTACCGGGGATACCGGATTGATGCATATCGCCGCCGCATTTCGAAAACCCATTGCTTCTATCTGGGGAAATACAATCCCTGAATTTGGGATGTATCCCTATATGCCCCAAAATCGTGATTTATTCAGGATTTTTGAGGTGTGCCATTTAAAATGTCGACCATGCAGTAAGTTGGGCTTTAAAAAATGCCCTAGAAAACATTTTAAATGCATGAAAAATATTTCAGCTGTTGAAGTTGCCGACTGGATAAATAAATTTTAATCCCTTTTTATGAAAAGATTCTTTCTCTTCTTTTTTCTCTTGTTTATTTGTTTATTGTCAAGGTCTCAACACAATCTTGCTGACTCTAGTTTTTCGGAAGGAGAGATTATCAATGATGCTTTCGGAAATTTTTCTTTTCAATATAACAGAATCATTACAAAAGATTCAGTTTCTTCAGCAAGTGCCGTTGTAACATTGGTGTTTATCAATGGAAATGCTCAAACGGCCGTTCAGTATCGTCAAGAATTTATCAATAGCAAAATTGAGTGGTTGAAAACCGATGATGGAATTCCTAAAAAAGAAAAATTTGTAGATGCCCTTACTATCTCAATTCCTCCAAACAATATCTATACATGGCAATTTAAAATTTCTGATTACTCAAAAAGTAAAAAAAATATTTTTGAAGTTGAAAAAGCAGCTTTGCTAATAATGAATGATAACTACCAAGTAACAAAAAAGATTTTCCCGCAACATTCTTTTTTGAAAAACTAATTATTCAATTTCTTGTGTAGAAGATACCCTTATTTTGATTGTGGAAAAGTTATGGAGAAAACATCAACTCCATTTTCTTTGATTACTTCCTGAGCCGCCTGATTCTGCATAATTGCACCGCCCCAGTAATTAAAATTATAATCATGAGGCGTTGTAAACCAACTATTTATATTCATGGTACATTGAATTATAGTAGATGCATCTTCTTTTATTGTAAAAGTTGCAACGGGCAAATTAACGGTAAAATAGTTCTGAACATAGGCAGTGATGGAATCTCCATCATATAATTGTCCAATACCGGTATGAAAATTAAACGGTGTTGATACTCCATCTTTTAACCATTTCCCATTAATCTGCATATAGTGGTACCCACCTCCAAGATAAGAAGGCCAACTCATATTACTTTCGGGAGGATTGGTGAAATAGTTGGAAATGTTCTTTGCTTCCGATAAGCCAAAAGTAAAACTCACAGAATTATAATTCCCTGTGGGAATATCATCAGCAATATCCCATGTCAGAGTGGAAGCTATATCATAATCAACATAATGAATCGAATTGTCATCGTAAACTGATATTATATTTCCTTCCGAATCATTCAGTTTTAGATCTGAAATAAAGAATTTGACCTCATTTACTTCATATTGATTTCCTGAAGCATTGCTATATGCCATCTGATCGGTGACAAATGTGGTATCATCAACCTGAAAAGCAAATTTTAACGATATTTTTCCTGATGTTTCAGGTGGTTTGCAAGTAACTAATAATAAAGCTATTGCTATCCAAAAAATAGATATATTTTTACCAGTCATCATTTTTAATTGGTTTAGGAGACATTCCTTCTTCTAAAGATTCTATAAGTTTAATAATTTGTTCATCAATTTGTGTCAGAAAATCATATTGAGAAGCATCCCACGTGGGATTTTCAGTGTCAAACCATGTTTCTATTGGAGCAGCAGCAACTGCCTTTTCCTTAAAATCGGTAATGGTATAGCGATAACGGTCCTGACGGCATTCAAGCTTAAAATTATAATATACTATGTTTCTAAAATGTAAGGTGCCGTCCTTTTGTTTGAAGTAGATTCTGATACTTGATCTCATATTAATAACACCCTCTGCACGATTGCTGTCTTTTATCACTTCGCCGGTGTTTTTATAAAATACTTTAATCCACTCCATTGCCCGATCATAGAGTTCTTGTGGGCTCCCTTTTTGTTGAACTACTTCTTTATAAGTTACCAGTTTTGAATCTTCATCAATGGGAAGAGCCGGAACGGGTAAAGTATTATCCTTCTGAGCAAAACTTGCAGAAATTATTCCTAAAAAAAATAGGATAAACAAATTTTTCTTCATTAGTCTATAGTTTTTAATTGATAATATTGAAACCGTAAATCGTAGAGATTATTGTCATCTTTGGGAACAAAAATATCTTCTTTTAAATCCCATTTGGAAAAATCAACTTTGGGAAAAAATACATCTGCTCTGAAATCGGCAAGTATTCGGGTAAGATATAGTCGTTGAATTTTGTCAATAAATAGATTATAAATTGTGGCTCCCCCAATAATAAAGGCTTCCTCTTCGTCATGTATCAGGTTGATGGCTTCTTCCACCGAAAAGGCAATTTCACAATTTTGATATTTTGCATTCCTGTCAAGAGTTATCACAATGTTTCTTCTGTTTGGCAGGGGCTTTTTCGGCAAAGACTCCCAGGTTCGGTCTCCCATCATTACGGTATGTCCGGAAGTTATTTCTTTAAATCTCTTTAAATCCACAGGTAAATGACAAAGAAGTCTGTTTTGATATCCCAACTCAAAGTTGTTCCCTATGGCTGCTATCATGCTGATTTTTTTCATACTCCTTTTTTAATGCTGCAAAAATACATCATTTTTTACACTCTTTGCTTTTTAGTATGATCTACTTTCTTAAAAAATAAAAGGGATGTTTAATCTTACTTTTCTTATTCATTTGGGCGTTCCGGCTTCGCTGCGCTTCGCCGTCGCGCTTTCCGCTGCAACTCCGCAGGCGTTGGTCATGGGGCTCATGGTCGCGAACAGTAGCTTCCTCAGGTCGCTCTGCCGCTCCCTGTGCCCCAAAGCCCCCGCCTTTGCTGTGTTTCCGCTACAATCGCTAACGCTGAGTATAAATTATTCTTGATGTTAATTTCTATTTTTTGGATTTGATAATTAGATTTCCCGAATAATTTAAAGAACATTATTTATTACTTTTGCATTGTGATTTAAACATAATAATTCATTATGAAAAAAAGGAATTTTTTTAAAACATTACTTTTAATCGTTCTGATTTTTGGCTCTCTTCCATTTATAACAATGGCTCAGCCTAAAACCGGCATTTCTATCTATTTGGGTGGAGTTCACCCTGTGGGGTCTTTCTTCTCAACCGATAATAGCATCAGTGTGTATGATCAATTGATTGCCGGTCCTCCAAACCTTTACAATGGAGCTACTATTGGAGCTTCGGTAGGAATGAGATATACCTATTCCTTTCAAAAAACCAAACTTGAAAATAAAGGAGTTGGAATTTTTATAAATGCCGAACTTTATTGGAACTCCCTTAATTCAGATTTTAGAAATGAATATGATGATGCCGGCAAAATTAAGCCTTGTTACCTGAATGTTCCAATTAATATGGGCCTCAGTTATACATACTATTTCGGCAAAGACGATTTTGTTGGTATTTTCGCTGAAGCTGGTGCCGGCGTTAATCTTTTCAAAAGAACAAATGAGGGTTGGGAGGACAATGCATTATATGGAATTATAAAATACGATCTGACAACCTCTTTCGGTTGTAGTGCCGGACTTGGAATAATATTAGATAAAAAAATAAGTCTGGGGTTTTATTATAATTATTTGGGTAAACACGAAATGATTATGAATGGAGGAAGAGAGATCTCAATTCCTAACTTTTTATCTATTGAACCTTTTGAAATGACAATGAATACCGTTTCTTTAAAAATCGGATTTCATTTCTAAACCGCAATAGGAGCTTTAATTGTCGGATCAGGATTATAGTTTTTCAACTGAAAATCTTCATATTTAAAATCAAAAATGGAGGTTACTAAAGGATTAATCTCCATTTCAGGTAATGCTTTTGGGGTTCTTGAAAGTTGTAATTTTGCCTGATCCAAATGATTGGAGTAAATATGAACATCTCCAAAAGTATGAATAAAATATCTTGGTGTTAAGTTGCATACCTGGGCAATCATCATAAGAAGGAGAGAATAGGAAGCAATGTTGAAAGGTACTCCTAAAAACAGATCGGCACTCCTTTGGTATAACTGACAAGAAAGCTCCCCGTTATTGACATAGAACTGAAAAAGAACATGACATGG
>JAEWNB010000081.1 GCA_023392945.1 Bacteroidota bacterium | reverse complement strand
AAAAATTGTATGCCGATTATTCAAAATTCCGTGAGGCGATTTACACCAACCTTGTAAAAAATAATCCCGAAACCGATAAACTTCTGCTTTTCAAAAAAACACAAAAACTGCTTGACCGTTTTCTGTTTATCTTTTTTGCAGAGGACAGGTTGTTGCTTCCGCCAAATTCAATCAGCGAAATTGTTAAACAGTGGGCTGACTTAAAAGAAAAATACGACGAATATTTTCCGTTGTACTCCCGTTTTAAAAAGTATTTCGGGTATATGAACACCGGTTACAACGGAAAAAAATATGACATTTATGCTTACAACGGCGGACTTTTCAAACCCGACGAAGTTCTAGACAACATTGCGATTGACGATGATATTTTGTACGAACACACGCTGCGGTTGAGCAATTACGATTTTGAAACCGATGTGGATGTAAATATCCTCGGGCATATTTTTGAACATTCGCTGGGCGAAATTGAAAATGTACAAGCAGAAATTAAAGGAGAAAAAATTGACAGCCAGAAAACAAAACGCAAAAAAGACGGCATTTTTTACACACCAAAATACATAACCAAATACATTGTTGAAAATACGGTCGGAAAACTCTGCAATGAAAAAAGGACAGAACTTGGAATTGTTGACGAAGAATATGCCAAAGGCAGGAAAAACCGGAAAAAAGAAATTGTACGCACACTTGACAAAAAGCTTGACGATTACCGGAATTGGCTTTTAACGTTAACCATTCTCGACCCGGCTTGCGGTTCGGGGGCTTTTTTAAACCAGGCGCTGGAATTCCTGATAAACGAACACCGTAAAATTGACGAGTTGCGCGGACAACTTTTAGGTGGCGCAATTATCTTCTCCGACATTACCACCGACATTCTGGAGAAAAACATTTACGGCGTTGACCTGAACGAAGAATCGGTTGAAATTGCCAAGCTCTCGCTTTGGTTGCGCACTGCGCAAAAGGGACGGAAACTAAACACGCTCAGCAACAACATTAAATGCGGAAACTCGCTGATTGACGACCCCGAAGTTGCCGGAGAAAAAGCATTTAACTGGCAAAACGAGTTTCCTGAAATATTTAAAAATGGCGGTTTTGATGTGGTGATTGGGAATCCTCCGTATGGTGCAAAACTTGATAATGAATCAAAAGATTTTTTAAGTGCCAAATTCATTGCATTCAACAAAAATTACGATGTATATTCTGCTTTTATGCAATTGGCATTTCAACTAATTAAGCATAAAGGATTCTGGGGATATATTAATCCTGTTTCTTGGCAGAGTAATGAAAACTATTTTGATTTAAGAAACTACCTTAAAGAAAATGGAATACTTGAAGTTGCGATTAAATTGCCTTATGATGTTTTTGCAGATGCATACGTCGATACAGGAATTTATATTATAAAAAAACAGCAATGCAATTCTTACAATTCTTTGGTTTATGACTTCCCTGTTCGTGCATCAATTTCAATTTCTACATTACAATTTATTGAGCTAAATAAATTGCCCTCTGAATATTGGAAAGAATTAGAATCTTTAAAAATTGTTCTCAATCCATCTTTTTATGAGTTATTACCTAAACTTTTTAAAAACTCCACTCCATTAAAAGAATTAACTAAATCAGTTAGAGGAATTCTTCCAAATAAAGATGATGTTACTGAAATCAAACAAAATGATTCCAAGCCTTATTTTATTGGTAATTTATATCGCTATGAAATAAATGCAAATTATTCTTGGGTTAGTTATGGCGATAATCTTAAAGAAAAACCCAAAGATTATAAATGGTTTATTGGTGAAAGGATTTTGGTTAGAAGACTTATTAATCGCCAATTTAGAGTTATGGGAAGCATAACATCTGAAGAGTTTGTCAATAAAAAAGATATTTATGTAATTAAATCAATCTCAGAAAAAGTTAATCCTTACTTTTTATTGGCAATAATCAATTCGAGCCTTGTTTCATTTCTCAAAACAAAAGGGTCAACAAATGCTACAAAAGATGATTTTTCACAACTAACATTAAATGACCTCAGAGAAATTCCAATTAAGTTAGTATCTGAAGATTTGCAATTAAATTTTAGTGATAAAGTCAAATCTATTTTGAGTTGGAAAAATGACCTTCAACAAAAAAAGGACAAGTTTATTAATCGAGTAAAAACCAATTTTGAATTAGAAAAAATCAGTACAAATCTCGATACTTTTTACGATTCTGATTTGAAAACCTTTGTTTCCGAACTTAAAAAGCAAAAAGTAATTCTTTCTCTTTCCCAACAAGATGAATGGGAAGAATATTTCAATTCTTATAAATCTAGAATAAACCAACTTCAATCTGAAATCGAAAAAACCGACCGTGAAATTGACAGGATGGTTTATGGATTGTATGGCTTGACGGAGGAAGAAATTAAAATTGTGGAGGTTGAGTAAAGATTGTAAACAAGCTTAAATGAACAATCGAGAACTTAAAATAAAATTGATTTCAGAACAACTTGCAAGATTAGAAATTCAGGTTAGAAATTTAAATGCTCAAAATTTATGTGATTTAAATTCCATTTCAGAAAACTCAATTTGCGGCATTTTAAATCTGACTTTTGGGTACAAGCTAATTAACTTAAACCCAGAGAAATCAAATTATGCAGGGATAGATTTGGCTGATAGTAAAAATAGGATTTCTGTTCAAGTTACATCAGACAAATCGAAAAAGAAGATTCAAAAAACATTGAATACATTTTCACAAAATCAGTTAGACAAAAAATACGACAGGCTAATTATTTTTATACTTGGTGAGAAACAAAAGCAGTACCATAATCTTGAAATACCTGTAAACCTTGATTTCGATATCAGTGATGATATATTTGACTTTAAAAAGGTACTTAAATTCATTAGCTCCTTACCGATTGAAAAAATAGAAAAAATAAATAAGTTCCTTGAAGCAGAATTAACACCCCAAAAACCTCAGACTAATAGTAGAGCCTCTCGTACAGCTTTTAAACAAAAATATGCACTCAGCAAAAGAATAGAAAAAGCACTGATTCGTAATTTCACAAAAGAAGAGTTGTTTAAGTACAGAGAACTACTTATGTACGAACCGAGCCGCAAATTTAAGTATGACAAGCTAATAGTAAGGT
>JAEWNB010000030.1 GCA_023392945.1 Bacteroidota bacterium | reverse complement strand
TTTCTTCTTTATTCTTATTCAGATATAATGAATTTAACACCACAATGACTGCAAAGGAAGCCCAAAAGGGGAGAGATAATTTGTCAGTATCAAGAAAATTATTTAATCCTCCATGTATGAAATAGGTTATTAGGGATAGTGATAATGTTAAGCTTAATAAACGAAGTTTTGTATCTTTTATCCTGATATAAGTGCGAATACCATAGTATAAAATCAAAATTACTAGGGCTAAAATAACAAAAAGACCGATAGTCCCTGTTTCAGCCCATGGTCCTATGTATTCACTATGGGCATTACCTCCGGTTCCAAAGTTTGTCGAAATGATTGTTTTATATTTTCCTTTCTGAAAAGGAGCATAAACAAATTGATAAGTCCCGGGGCCCCATCCTAATATTGGTCGTTCTATAATCATTCCTTTAGCTGCTACCCAACGGTTAATCCTTTCCACATTAGATGCATCAGTTGAAATATTGGATATTGACTGAACCTGTTCAACGAAATTTCCGGAAGAATCCTGTGAATTTCGACTCATTTTATAGAGAAGATCACCCGAGCAAAAATAAAAAAGAATAAAAAGAGATGATATTCCAACAATAAACCATGAAAATTTAATCCTAAGTTTTAATACTACCCAAACACCTGCAGCGATTATGAAACTTATCCAGGCGGCACGACTGAATGAAAGATAAAAGCCAACAATAAAAATTATTGACAAAATTAAATAGCCTGTTTTTTGCCACTTATTATTTTTAGGTAAAAAAAAGAAACCTATTGAAATGGGTAAAAAGAAGGCCAGTATTGCTCCGTAGGCAGTATGATCGTTGTAGAAAGGTGACATGACCCAATGTCCACTATCTTCTGAAAACCCCATCCCTGCATGACGGATAGTTGTAATTAAAACTATTATTGCTAAACCCACAGCATAACAGTTAAAGAATTTTATGGCATTGTTAAGATCTTTTTTAATCAGATGTATTACAACAAAATAAGAAGATACAATAAACCAAATTTTTGATGCCAAAAACTTGAACGAAACAATCGGAATTTCACTTGTAATTGAAGTTATTAATAACCAAATCAAATAGAAGTATATGACAATGGATATTGGATGTTTCAAAATTTTCCTGTCAAGCTTGATATCATATAAAATACGGAATAGAAAAAGCAGTGTGAGGGCAATCATGATTAATTCTGAAGGCAATGAAAGACCAAGATTAATCTGATTATTTTTAATAATAATTGAAAAAGGAGTTATAAATGCCATGAGATATATTAATATATCCACACGAAAAAATAAAAGATATAGTAAAATAAAAGCTCCCGACAATAGAGGAATAAAAAACATTTCCCTTGTTAAGGCTAAGCAGTTTAGCAAAATAAAAGCCAAACTGACTCCCAAAACTATATGTCTGTTTAACTTCATCTAAATGTTGCTGCCCTTGTTTTCTTCAATATTATTATTTTGTGCTGCAACCCTTTTGTTGTTTTTGATATTTTCCATTATTAGAAGTGTCAGTATAGCCACAATAAAGGCTGATAAAGTAGAAACTATCATGACGATAGATTTTTTAGGATAGGCTTTTTTATCCGATGGAGTTGCTTTTTCAATAACAAATTTAACAGGCATTTGTGCTTCCATATCCATTTTAGCATCCATCATTTTGGATTTGCATAAAGATTGATATTCTCTAAAATTAAAGAGCAAACCTCTCAAAGACTCGGATACTGGCCCCCAAGTAGAAAGCTTATTCAACTCGGCTTGAAGACGTTGTGTGGCAGCCACATTCCCCTGAGCCAAAGCAATGGCATACTGTTGAGTTACTCTTTCCGACTGGGACTCAAAGTCAAAAACCCCATGTTCCATAATGATGTTTAAGGAGTCATTGAGCTTTTCTATTTCAGCAGAAATTTCATCGTTTTGTTTCTGGAGTAAAGTAAATGCAGTTGCAGCTCGTTCATGTTCAATTTTATTTTTTATGGTATCTAATTGATAAGTAATTTCATTAGCTATATCAGCTGCTGTTTGGGGATCCCAATCGGTAACAATGATCGCAATAGCACCATATTCAGTTCTTTTAATTTTCACATTGTTAGTGACTGCTTTATAAATTTTAGTTTTCCAATATTTTTGAGTGGTGTCAATATCGTAGTGAGTTAATAAATTAAATTTTTTAATTAAAGCATCCTGAATATCCCGGGAGTTTAAAATTTGCATCATCTGTTCGGTTTCTTCTTCCACAGCATAGGCTTTCATGTCTAATTTTTCATTATAATTCTGTTCGTTTAAGAGTATTTTGGCAACAGAATTGGTTCTGGGAGCATAGATGATTGCAGTGGATTTGAATTTGGGCTGAATGAAAATTTTGGTAGAAAAAGTAAAAGACAGAATAGCAGACACGATACAAACAATCAATAATGTATAGCGCCAATTCCAAATAAAACCAAGTAAACTGAATGAGTTATATGTGTTTCCGAGATTTTTTTCCATATTGTTTTATATTAATTTTTATGAATAATAACTATTTGATTATTTTCTTATAGTTTTATACCTAATTCTTTCAATTGTTCTTCGGAAATGCTCGAAGGAGCGTCAATCATAGTGTCTCGGGCAGCATTATTTTTTGGAAAAGCTATAAAGTCGCGAATAGAGTCTACGTCAGAAAGTACCGCACACAATCTGTCAAATCCGAAAGCAATGCCTCCGTGTGGAGGAGCCCCGTATTGAAAAGCATTCATAAGGAACCCGAATTGCTTCTGGGCATCTTCATCACTAAATCCAAGTGCTCTGAACATTCTGCGTTGTAGCTCCTGATCATGAATTCTGATGGAACCGCCCCCAATTTCAGTGCCGTTGATTACTAAGTCATAAGCATTGGCATTTACTGCCCCGGGATCAGTCTCCAAAATACTTTCGTGTTCGGGTTTGGGAGCTGTAAATGGATGGTGTTTTGCATAAAACCGTTGCGTCTCTTCATCCCACTCTAATAAAGGAAAATCAATAACCCATAACAGTTTATATTCTCCCGGACGACGCAAGCCTAGTCTTGTTCCCATTTCCAAGCGAAGCTGCGAAAGCTGTGTCTGTGTTTTTTCCGTTTTACCTGCCATAATCAGGATAAGATCTCCGGACTTAGCATGGCACTTTTCAGCAACTCTTTTTAAATCTTCCTGATTATAAAACTTATCAACCGATGATTTGTAATTTCCGTCAGGCTGACACAATATATATACCAAACCACCGGCACCCACCTGAGGACGACGAACAAAATCAACCAATTCATCCAGTTGTTTACGAGTGTATCCGGCACAACCATCAGCAACAAACCCTACAAGAAGATCAGCTTCGTTGAAAAGTTTGAACTCTTTATTCTTTAAAATGTCATTTAATTCAGTAAAACGCATCCCAAAACGAAGGTCAGGTTTATCACTGCCATAATATTTCATGGCATCAGCATAGGTGATTTGATCTATGCAGTCGATATCGATATTTTTAACGGTTTTAAAAATATGCTTGATTAAACCTTCAAAGATTTGCAAAATATCTTCTTGTGATACAAATGACATCTCACAGTCGATCTGTGTAAATTCAGGTTGTCTGTCTGCACGCAAATCCTCATCCCGAAAACATTTTACAATCTGAAAATATCGGTCATATCCTCCAAGCATCAGCAATTGTTTGAAAGTCTGTGGAGATTGTGGTAATGCGTAAAACTTACCCTGACTGATTCGAGAAGGTACAACAAAATCACGGGCTCCCTCAGGGGTGGAATTGATTAAAAATGGAGTCTCAATTTCAACAAAATTAAGTTGATTCAGGTAGTTTCGGATTTCTATAGATAACCGATGTCGGAAAAGAATATTCTTTTTTACTGCATTGCGACGTAAATCCAAAAAACGGAATTTCATTCTGAGTTCATCTCCTCCGTCAGATTCGTCTTCAATGGTAAATGGAGGGGTAATGGATTTACTTAGAAATTCAACTTTGTTAACGATGATTTCTATTTCCCCTGTTGGAATATTCATATTTTTGCTGTATCGTTCGGTAACTTCTCCTGTTACGGCAATAACCCACTCTCTTCCCAATTCTTCAATTTGCTTACACAGAGGAGCATTTGTTTCAATATTGAAAGCAAGTTGAGTAATACCATAACGATCTCGTAAATCAATAAAAGTCATCCCTCCCAATTTTCTAATCTTCTGGACCCATCCGCATAAAGTTACAGCCTGACCGACATTTGAAATATTGAGTTCTCCGCAAGTGTGTGTTCTAAAAGTAGTACTTAACATCTATCTTATTATTATTTAGTAATGATAATTTTTATTTTCTTTGAAATGTATTCACTCATATACCAACCGCCTCTATCCATCGACTTAACTTCTGATGAAGTCAGCGTTCGGGTAAAATAACATTCATAAGTCCCAGCCGGAACATTTATAAGTAATTCAGGGGTTAACTCCACTTTTTCACTTGAACGAATTCCGGGTTCAAGAGTTGTGATTTGTTTTTCTCCTTTTATTATTGTACATAAGAGTATTTCGTCATCAGAAAATTTAGCTCCCTGATAGTAAAGCATTGCCCCAACATTTTTGCTAATGACAAGTTGTTCCGGATTTTTTATTTCAAATTTGTTTATTTTGAGGCGATTATCGAAAATATTGTCGTCGTTGTTTCGGTATTGAAAAAGAAGTTCCGAAGGTAATTTTCCATCAAATTCATCATGGTAAATATATCCCTCATCATCAAAATAGTCGCCGTCTAATGATTTTCCGTTAAAAAGAATTTCACTTCCCTTATTTAGTTGTAGGGAAATTCCACCGGGATTATTAACTGTGAAAGAAGCCTTTACATTCAATTTATCAGTACCGGCATTATATGATACGGTATAATTTTGAAATATGATGCGTTGCTCAATTTTTTCTGATTTTGTATATTTTCCTGAATTACAAGATGATAAAATAAAAACCACGCTTAATATGAATAACGGTATATGATATTTTGTCTTCATTTTAAACAATTCTAATCAATTTAAAATTCAAATGCCAAAAATACGAATAATAATGAAATATGATGAAATAAGGGTGATATAAAAAATGATCATTTTATATCCAAAAGTATGCAAATTTTTTTAATGATTCTTTTCCCTTTTTTTAATTCGGAAGCAACATTAAAAAAGTTCTATGGAATTAAGATATTTCTTTTGAATAAAGAGTATTTTTGCAAATCAAAATCTTGTATTATGAAAAATATAACCCTGATAAGCGATTGGAAATTGAAAGACCCTTATGTCGGAATGTTTAAAGGACGGTTGTGTTCATTAATTCCAGACATCTCAATTTTTGATATTAGCCACTCTATTGAGTTATTTAATACAGAGCAAACCGCTTTTATTTTGAAAAGTTCCTTCTCCTCTTTTCCTGAAAATACCCTTCACATTATTTTGAGCAACGTATCTCTGTCGGAAAAGAATTTCCCTGTTTTAGTCGAACATTGTGGTCATTTTTTTCTTGGAGAGGATAATGGTGTTTTTTCTTTGATGTTTGGAAGTGATAGTAATGATAAAGCAATTCAATATGCCGATAACGAGAAGAAGAATATTTTTACCGAGAAAGTATTGGAGATGGCAAAATGGTTTTTTGAGAACGATTTAGCAACACATACTGTTGAATATCCTCAGTATAAAAGAAAACTAAAAGTAGAACCCGATTATAATCCTGAAAATAAAATTATTACCGGGAAAATTGCCTATATAGATTCAAGTTGTAATGCAGTGACTGATATTCCTATTGCAATGTTTAAGGAAGCCGGACGAAATAGAAAATTTACTGCCATGATTTCAAATCGTAAGCATTTAAAAATTACTCGTTATCATGAATTTTATAATCCCGAAGAAGATGAGGTTTTCTTCGTTTTTAATAGGTTAGGGTATTTAGAAATAACAATGTTCCAGGGGAACATTGCTATTTTAGGGAATTTGATGGTTGGAGATACTGTGGAAATTAAATTCTACTAGTGTTATTTTTTCCACATATTCCGAGAAGGGAACAGCCTATTTTACCAAATTGTAGGTGTCTCTTGCAATAACAAGTTCTTCGTTGGTAGTGATAACCATTGCAGTAGTTTTGCTTTCCTGCATGGAAATAATACCATCACTTCCAATGTGTTTTTTATTTGCTTCGGCATCAAAATCAACTCCAAAGAAAGAAAGATCACTCAGAATAGCTTCACGAACAGGACAAGCATTTTCGCCAATACCACCTGTCATGATAATAAGGTCAACACCATTCATTGCTGCCACATAGGCTCCGATATATTTTTTCACCCGATATGCAAAGCAATTAAAAGCATTCGTCTTGAGTGCATCCCCTTCATTTTTTCCTTTAATGATGTCACGCATGTCGGTAGTTCCTCCGGTCAGTCCGGCCAAACCTGATTTTTTATTAATGAGAGCATTCATCCCTTTAAAGTCAAGGCTTTCTTTTTCAGCAATATAGAGTAATGCACCTAAATCAAGGTCGCCACAACGAGTGCCCATAATTAGACCTTCAACCGGTGTAAAGCCCATGGAAGTATCGACTGATTTTCCGTTTTTAATAGCGCATATTGAGGCCCCATTACCTAAGTGACAAACGATTATTTTCAAATCTTCGATATTTTTTCCCAGCATTTGAGCTGCCTTTTGAGCAACAAATTTATGGCTGGTTCCATGAAAACCGTAACGACGGATTTTATTATCAGTGTAATATTTGTATGGAATAGCATAAAGATAAGCTTCAGAAGGCATAGTCTGGTGAAAAGAAGTGTCAAAAACAGCAACTTGAGGCACATCAGGCATTAATTTAGAGACAACATCAATGCCGAGCAGATTTGCAGGATTGTGTAATGGAGCAAGTTCACATAATTTCTGAATTTCTTCTCTTTCTTTTGCAGTAACGATACTGCTTGATTTAAAAAATTCTCCGCCATGAGCAACCCGATGACCAACAGCGGCAATTTCATCTAAAGATTTGATAACTCCATGTTCAGAGTCTGTTAAAGCTTTTAGTACCAAATTAATTCCAATTTCATGGTCTTTAATAGGAGTTTGTTCATAATATTTTTCTTTACCCTCAGCCTTATGTGTAAATTCTCCCATGGCCAATCCGATACGCTCAACAAGACCTTTTGCCAGCAATTCGGAATGATCGTTCATGTTAATCAATTGATACTTGATGGAAGAACTTCCACAATTCAAAACTAATATTTTCATAATAAGATATTTATATAATTTGATTTATAATAGATTGTTATTTCACTAGTAAAAAAAGTCCACCTTAATAAGAATAATATTTTCATCATTTTGGGAGGGAACCGATATAGAAACTTTCATTTTTTGTCCGTTTATTACATATTCATTATTGTTTCTGGAAGCAGAAACAGTTAAGATTTCTGCTATTTTTAATTTAAATTCTTTGACAATCCTATTTATTTGGTCAGCATAATCCGGCTCAATTTTTAGCGTATACTCAATTCCTTTAAGATATACATTTTTCGGATCGTTGTAATCAACATTTACAGTATCTCGGGTATTATTAAAGCCATCTTCATAGTTAAATTCAATTTTTTTATTGAGAGCAGATACATTATCACTGAAATTGTATTGAGTCATGATAAGTTTAGCATATTCTGTCAGTTGAGTATTGCTCTTTAAAATCAAAGCTGATCCTTCTTTACGGTATATGTCATTTTGCAAAAAATTCTCTAGTGTTCTATTAGATGAAAAACCTTTAAATTTTCCATCAACCGTATTTGAAAGGAATTTATCTACAAAAACTCCAATGTGTAAAGTGTCTTTCATTAATCTGGTCACTGACTTGCAATCGTCATAGGATGCTTCATAGCGAGGATCCACTAATAAATCGCCTTTGGAGTTAATAAAACCGATTTTTCCGTTTAATTTCACATAAGCTAAATCACCCATAAAATTGCCGGCTGCTTCATAGACAGGATCAATGATATATTTTCCCTTTTCATTGATATATCCGTATTTGCCGGATTTATCCTTTGATAAAGAAAGACCATTCAAAAATTTAGGTTGAGGTTTTACATTTTTAGAAAGCGGAGGTGTTTTAATATTACTAATTTTTCCACTTTTTTCAACATAGCGGATCCCGTCCTGAAAGGTAACTTCTGCATAACCATTACTGAAAACATTGCAAATTTTAGCGTTGTTGAGTGTAAAAAGTGTATCTTGTTTTTTGTTGATACAAATAAATTCTCCGGATTCACCCATAACAAAAGCCTTCCCTTCGGAAAAAATGGTAACTTCATTGTAAACGGGGCGGATGATATGGTTGCCCGTAGAGTCGATATAGCCCCATTTTTCATTAAGACAGACGGCTGCAACTCCTTCAGTGAAAGTCATTACTTCTTCAAATTTTGGATATACCAGATAGTCCCCGTCTTGTTTAATAAAGCCCCATTGATTGTTATAGCATACAGGAATTAAACTTACATCAGAATTATAAAGATTCCTCTTTTTATTGGTGCACTGATAGTTTAGGATGATTAAAACACTGACAATAAACAGTTTAAATTTCATTTTTTCTAAAAATTGGCATGCAAAAATACAATATTTTTTGGCTATAAATATACTATTTAATATATAAACTTGTGATTTAATAAATATTAAGATTACATGCCAATTTCTTCATAAAATTGATAAAAAGAGTTTAGGATTTTACAAAATCAAGCATGATTTTTGCATCCTTATCATGCAATACAGTCACATTAGCAGTTGGATGATAATTGTAAGGAATATATTCAAAGGGTTGAATTAGAAAAATTGTCCCATCATCAGTTCCCATTAAAACCAGAAGATGAGGAGAATTCATCTCTTTCTTGATATTTTTAAAATCAGAATAGTTTTTTGACTCAATACATTTTTCTAATTTGTTTATATCAGCTAAATCTAAGTAGATGCTGAATTTTTTAAATTTTTTCCCGCTAGGTTCATATATAAAATGACTGTATATTGATTTTTTTGTTTTAATGATTTTGTAGATGGCGAATAATAATAAAAGGATTCCAATCACCATTAAAGTATTATTTAGAATTATTGTTTCAATAATTCCGGTAATTCCAAGAACGAAGAGCACAACACCTAATGCCATATAAATATAACCGATTGTTGTATTTGATTTTACAGGAATTATTTTTTCCTCCTGCATGTTTTTTATTTTTTCATCTATTGAAATATAAGATTCCATAATTGATTTTATTTGTTTTAAATATTAGTATTATAAAAATTGTAAACTGCAGTAATATTGATTAGTTACTGCAATAATTTGTGAGAAAACAGGTACTGAAAAAAATAAAATCAAAATCTAAGTTTGCCTGTGCCGACCGTGTAAAATTCAAATTCAAGTTTTCGTGACAGGCAATAATTATTGACTAAATCAGCTAATAAAAATTGATTTTTATAGACTCTTGTGATAAAGAATTCTCTGAAAGAAACAGGATTGATAATCTCCCGGAAATTTGAAATAATTTGATAAAGGACTATTTGACGATGTGAAGCATTGGAAGGGATTTCCGTTTCTTTAAACATATATTGTTGATGGTCATCCGAGTCACTACGTAAAGTGTGGTTTCCTTCAGAGTAAAATTTTAACAGGCAGATGCCGTGATGAATTTGTTGGATAGAGTTTAATTGATTTCCCAAGAGGATTAAGTTACAGATTGATAAGATAAGTAGAACTCTTTTCATCAATTAATTTGTTCATTCTGAAAACAAAAATACAATTATTTGAGTTTCAAATAGAATTCAGAAGTCAATTTTTTATAATCTTCTGAAAAATTATTATTTTCATCTCGTATGGTTAATTCAGAATGCACTATTATGTCCGGTTTTTTGAAAGAATAGCTTGAAATAATTCGATTAATACCTTTTTGGGGATTAGGATAAATATTCATGCTTGAATTGAGAAACAATTTTCCGGAAATGAGATGGTCGAATTCCTCTTGTTCTGTCGGGGGCAGAATCAAATAGAAAAGGCCCTCTTCTTTTAATAAATGGAAAACTCCTTCAATTAAGTCTTTGAAAGGAAGGTTATTATCTCGATGTTTTCCTTTAGTTCTCTCAATATTGGTAGGTTTCAGAGAATTGGTAAAATAGGGCGGATTTGACACAATCAGGTCAAATTTACTGATACTGTTTTGGGAAAATTCCTGTAGTTTTATTAATTGAAAATCAATATATTGATTTTGATTTTTTGGAAAATTTAAAAGATTAGTCTGAGCTTCTTCGACAGAATTATTATCAATGTCAATTCCCGTAATTTGTTGTTTGGTCATTTTATCAGATAAAGCCATTTTGTGCGCCAGACAGAAAGAAATGACTCCACAACCGCATCCAATATCTAATAGCGAAGAAATTTGACTAACCGGAACAACGGAGGCCAATAATACACTGTCAGTTCCAATTTTCAAAGTGCTTTTTGAGTGAGAAAGGGAAAAATATTTGAAATCAAACTCTGACATAAAGAAGAGAATTATTTTTCAAAGAAATTAATTTTCCAGATATATGTCAATAAGCCCTTCTGGAGCCTCAATGTATATTATCTTCTTTTCTCGATCAACCTCTTTAAAGAATTCATCCACAACGGGGATTAGAATTTCTTTTTCATTTAAGTTAATCTGCATAATTGGCTGACGGCTAATATCGATAAAACTTTGACAAATTCCAATATTCCCTTTTTCTTTGTCAATTATTGTATATCCAATTACTTCGTGAAAATAGAATTTATTCCCGGTAAGGGGTGGCAACATAGAGACCGGCAAGTAGAGTTCAGACTTGATCAAAGTTTTTGATTCTTCGGCTGACAGATCCCTAAATTTAACTATTGCCAAATTATTGCCTTTGTAATGAAGTTCATCAATCATGTATGGAATCATCTCATTGTCATAATTGATAAAGACAGATTTTAAATCCATATATTTTTCAGGTTCGTCGGTATCGAGATAGACAAAAAGTTGACCTTTAAACCCAAATGGTTTTGTTATTAGCCCCAAATAAAAATAATCTTGCATCATACGATAATATTAAAAAAAGCCGTAAATGATTATTCAATCAACTTACGACTTAAAGGGTAAAGCACACAAAGAGATTATTCAGCAGGAGTTTCTGTTACTTCAGCAGCCGGTTCTTCAGTTGAGGGAATTTCATCAACAACTTCAGCAGGATTTTCAGATACTTCTGCAACTTCTTCTACTATTGTTTCTTCAGTAGCAGCAGCTTCAGCAGCAGCTTCTTTAGCATATTTAGCAGCTACTTTTGCAGAAGTTGCTTCTTTCACTTTAGTTTCAGCATCAAGCCGTTTTTTTAATTCGGTACGTTGTTTTTCTGAAATTTCACGTTTAAGATTGCCAAGTTTTGAATCTTTTTCTTGTTTCCATGCATCAAATTTACGATCAGCATCTAACTGGGTAATGGCACCTTTTGCAATTCCGCCTCTGAGATGTTTCATCAGATAAATACCTTCGTGTTTGAGAATCGAACGGGCAGTATCTGAAGGAGAAGCACCTGCCTCTACCCAATACAATGCACGGTCAAAATTAATGTTTACTGTTGCAGGGTGGGTCAAGGGGTTGTAAGTGCCAATTTGTTCAATAAATCGTCCGTCACGTGGTGCTCGACCATCCGCAATTACAAGATGGTAAAAAGCTTGATTTTTCTTACCAAATCTTTGTAATCTGATTCTTGTTGCCATAATTTTATTATATTAATATGTTATATATTTAAGGGGTGCAAAAATATGATTTTTTTTTGATTCATAATTCTTTTTGAAAAAAAAACATATTGATAGCCATAAATTTATTTTTTTTGTATTTTTGCATCCCGAATAAAGAATGGCCCCGTAGCTCAACTGAATAGAGTATTTGACTACGGATCAAAAGGTTATAGGTTTGAATCCTATCGGGGTCACTCAAAATAAGCATCGGAGAAGTCATTTTCCGGTGCTTTTTTATTTCCTCACAGTCAACATTTTTTCTATTTTTGCAATATCAAATCAACATCTCATTAATGATTAAGTTTTATTTACATACTGAAATTGAAAAAGATAAATGGAATCGTTGTATTGCTGAGGCCACCTTTAAGACTATTTTTGCTGAATATGATTATCTGACCTTAGCTTCTCCCAATTGGGTGGCACTTATTAAAGGTGATTATGAGTATGTGATGCCTTTGCCGATTCGCTCTAAATTATCTATACATTATATTTATACGCCGTTCTTCTTTTCTCAACTGGGTATTTTTTCTAAAAAAGAGATAACCAATCAGTTACTAAATGATTTCATTAATCATATTCCTCGTACTTATAAGCAGGTTGATTTAATTTTAAATCCGAGTAATCCGATTGATAATATAGACATTCATACAATTCGTTTTAATTCTTACTTTCTTAAACTGAATCGCCCTTATTTACTCATGCAACAGTTATTTTCGGATAACTGTCGTCGCAATATTAAATCAGCTGAAAAAAACAACCTGACTATTGCAGATGATGTTCAGGTTAGTGATATCATCAATCTTTTCAAGGCAAACAAGGGGCGGGATAAAGCTGTTCATTATCGCCAGAGAGATTACTCCCTTCTACATTCTCTTTCCGATCTTGCTCAAAAGGATCACAAACTTGAGATAATCGGGGCAAGATTAGATAATGGAAAGCTTATCGCCGGAGCACTTTTTCTTCACGACTATGACCGAATTTTGTTTTGGTTTTCTGGGAGGGATAAAAATTTCTATGACAAAAAAGCAATGTTTTTTGTTGTCAATGAATATCTTAAATTAAAAGAAAATAGTGAATTAATTCTTGATTTTAATGGTTCAATGAACATTAATATTGCCAGATTCTATCGTGGATTTGGGGCAGAACTTTATCAATATTCCATGATCAATTTCACTAGAGTTTTCTATTTATATCCTTTAATTCGTTTTTATAAAGCCATAAAAAAATAATCCAATATATCATGAAAGTAATAAAACACCTGGGAAAAGAAAATTCTATTTTCAATAATTTTATTTCAGAAATCAGAAGCGAAAATATCCAAAAAGATAGTTTGAGATTTCGGCGGAATATGGAAAGAATTGGGGAGGTTTTTGCATATGAGATTAGTAAAGTAATGGAGTTCCAAAATGAAGAGATTACAACTCCATTAGGAATTTCTAATATGAAATTGCTCTCTACTCAGCCTGTTTTGGCAACAATCTTGCGTGCGGGACTTCCACTTCATCAAGGAATTCTCAACTATTTTGACAAGGCAGATAATGCTTTTATCTCTGCTTTCAGAAAACATTATATTGATGGGTCTTTCGAAATACAGATTGATTATATGTCGGCCCCGGTTGTAACCGATAGAGTTCTTATTCTCTCCGATCCTATGCTTGCAACAGGAAAGTCAATGTATCTGGCATATTTGGAATTGCTTAATAACGGAAAACCAAAGCATACTCATTTTGTTTCTGCCATTGCAAGTTCACAGGGAATAGAGTATCTGCAATCCAAACTTTCACCGACTAAATGCACTATATGGGTGGGAGCAATTGATGAGGAATTGACGGCTCAATCCTATATTGTTCCGGGATTAGGAGATGCTGGTGATTTAGCGTATGGATTGAAAACTTCGGATTAATTAAAATTGTCTTTTTTAATAATTTGATTATTAATACTTTGAAGAAATATTTGAATGATTAGAAATAAAATTACAAAAAATATTTTGAGATTTCCAAAATAGTTGTATTTTTGCAGCCCCAAAACAGCAATGGTGCTGTAGCTCAGTTGGTAGAGCAACGGACTGAAAATCCGTGTGTCACTGGTTCAATTCCAGTCAGCACCACTCCTCAGGAAGATGAGATACAGTAAGCGGTTGAAATAGATAATGTTTCAACCGCTTTTGTTTATTTTCTGAATTATACGGATAATTTGCATATCTATTTCCAATACTTTCATTTATTAGCCTAAAAAAAGATGTAATTGTTCCTTTTTTATTATATTAATTCAATTCCATTTTAAAATGCCATTATTATATATAATAACCTGAGTTCGATTATTAATCATCAAGTAATCAATAAATTAAAGAGTTAAAAAGAGTTAAAAAAATAGGTTATATCATAGAATTTTTGTACTTTTGTAGCTGATAACCAAACAATTAACATC